>JAYTHR010000567.1:0-2340 GCA_043732425.1 Bdellovibrionales bacterium | reverse complement strand
AAAATGCACTTAAAAACAGGCTAAAATCTATTTGGCTTGCGCGAAGTGTAACAGCTAGTCTTTTCTTTAAATTCTGACCACACTTTGAGATCGAGATTTTTTCTAGCTGAGAAGGGGTTTTTCACGTGGGTCCATTTGAAATTATTAGTCAGCACGGCGAGCACGAGCAAGTTGTATTTTGCCACGAAAAGAATGTCGGCTTAAAAGCGATTATTGCAATTCACAACACGGCCCTTGGCCCCGCTTTAGGCGGGACACGTATGTGGAATTATAAAAACGAAGAAGATGCCCTTGTTGATGTTTTACGCTTATCGAAAGGGATGACTTACAAAGCTTCGGCCGCAGGACTTAATCTTGGTGGTGGTAAAGCTGTTATCATCGGAGACTCTAAAACTCAAAAAACGGAAGCTTTGTTTCGGGCTTTCGGTCAGTTCGTTAATTCTCTAAACGGTAAATACATAACCGCTGAAGACGTTGGAACTTCCGTTCATGATATGGAGCATATTTTTATGGAGACTCCGTGGGTGACTGGTATTCCAAAAGATTTCGGTGGTTCAGGAGATCCCTCTCCTTACACGGCTCATGGTGTTTTAATGGGAATTAAAGCCGCCGCCGGTGAAAAGTTAAATAGTGTCGCCTTAAAAGGGATGCGCATCGCTGTTCAGGGGCTTGGCAACGTGGGTTCACACTTGGTCCAATACCTTGTTGAAGAGGGGGCCCATGTCATTGTTGCAGATATTGATCAGGCCCGAGTTAAAATGCATCATGATAAATTCGGTGTCGAAGTTGTTTCCCCCGATGAAATTTTATTCGTCGATTGCGATATCCAAGCGCCATGCGCTATGGGTGCCATCATTAACGACCAAACTATATTAAAATTAAAATGTAAAGCGATTGCCGGCGGCGCGAACAATCAACTGGCGGAACCCCGTCACGGAGATCATCTTCGTGAGCTTGGAATTTTATATGCTCCGGATTACGTGGTGAATGCGGGCGGCCTGATGAATGTGTTTGTCGAGCTTGAAGGCTATTCCCCGGAGCGTGCTTTTGAAAAAACGAAGCGGGTTTTTGATAACGTTAAAAAAGTATTTGAAATTTCTAAACGCGATCAAATTGGTACCCACACGGCTGCCGACCGCCTCGCGGAAGAACGCATCAAAACAATTGGCTATTTGAAACAGCATCACCCAGGAAATTCAAGTCGGACTTTCACAACCTTAAAAGAAGTTCATAACAGATAAAAACGGAGAAAATAAAAATGTCATTTTTTGAAAAACAATGGAAACTGATCTTAGGACTTTGCGCTGCAATTTTTATTATTGGAGCGGCTGTGACGGCTCAAGTCACGATGAAGCTAGCTCAGGAAAAAACAGTTCAAGAAAATTTTTTCCTGATAGAAAAAAAATACAGCGACTATAAGACTAAAAAAAATAGCCCCGACGAGACTAAGACGACTAAGAAGGATGCTACTCCAACGTCTCCGGCCGATTTATCCAAGAACTTAGATGGCATAAAAAAAGATCTTGTTCAGTTTATCGCGGCTAACCCCGGCACTAAGGCTACTCAAATGGCTGCGATTTACTATTCTGAAATTTTAAAAGAAGAAAAAAATAAAGACGAGGCCTTAGCGGTTCTGCAAAAAGTTCAGAATAATGACCACGGGTTGGTGAACACCTTAGTGCAGCAACAAATCGGACAAATTCTTGCTGATTCCGAAAAATGCCAAGAAGCTATAAATTCATGGCAGAAAATTGTTGATCGTAAAGATGCGGCCTTCTTACATAATGATGTGAAAATTCAACAGGCCCTTTGTTACCAAAAACTGAATGATATGAAAAAAGCCGAAGAACTATTAACAAATATTGCGAACCAAAAACCGGATGGTCGTGCCGAATCGCCGTCCATCAAGGAAGCGGCTCGGTACTTACGCTTGATTCAGTTTAAAAAAGTTTCAGGAACATAAATGCGAAGCCAGACTGTTAAAAAAACAACCCCATCTTTCTTGATATCAATTTTTTTGGGCCTTGGATTTTTAAGTTGCGCGCAGTTTTTAAGCCGAGATTCAAATCCCGGTAAACTTGTGGTTTCAGCGCGTTGGGTGCGCGACAGTTTAGCGGCGCAAAACATGGGCTTTCGAAAAGTAAATCGGATGAGTCCGATTATTTATAAAAACTTAGTTATTATTGGTAATTCAATTGATGGAATCGTTGCCTATAGCCAGGATTCCGGGCAGGAAATTTGGCGTCTTGCTATCCCCCAAGGTGTTGAAGCCAGTGGCACAATAATCAAGGATCGTTTATTTGTGGGATCAAATAACGGCCGCATGTATTCGATTGATTT
>JAYTHR010000566.1:0-2341 GCA_043732425.1 Bdellovibrionales bacterium | reverse complement strand
GGATACAAAAAATAGAAACGAAGCCAATCAAAAAGGGGCGTGTGATCAATTGCACCGTCGCTGGTTATTTACAGAGAAATTTTTAATTCCAATCCGCGCAAAAGCGTGTGCTCCGGGAACTAAATATATTGGCTCTGACAAAAAATTGGATGACCTCAGTAAAATTCCGCTGCTGTGTCAGTGTGAATCTGATCCCACAAAAAACTTTCCTTTAGGTAAAGATAGCGGGGCCCAATGTTCAGGTGCCGTAGCACCTGCGGAAGCTGGCGGGGCTCCCGTTGTTGAGAAGTCTTGTCCCTTAGGAACAAATCTTCAACAGGGTGGCGACGAGAATAAATGTGTTTGTAGTAATAATAAAGAAATCATCCTAGCTTCCACTACGCCGCCTGAAAAAGTGAAAGAGCTTTGCGAAGGGAAAAGTAATCTCTGGAAATGGGCCTTGGGCGGACTCGGAGTTCTAGCGTTACTAGCTCTTTTTAATCGACACAAAGACAAAAATCCAGATCCCATTAAAGTTTCTACTCCGCCGATGTGTGGAGCTGGCAAACAAATGGTCGGCACTAGCTGCGTGTGCTCGACAGCGTGTGCCCCAGGCCAAGATCAAAATGCGATTTCGTGTGCGTGTTCTTCTGTTCCGCCTTTAAAAACATGTGTGGCGCCGAAGGTGGGCGTGCCCCCAGCGTGCAATTGTCCTTTAACGAATGGCTGTACTCCGGGACAGCAAATTTATAACCAAATGACGTGTCAGTGCGATTCGGTTATTCAGCCGATCACGTGTCCGAATGGTTCTAAACCAACCGGTAACAGTTTATCGAATTGCCCGAAATGTGCGAATGGTTCTCTGCAACCCGTGGGTGGATGTCCGGTTCCGCATGAGGGTGGTAGTGGAAAACCACCCTGCCCCAATGGGAATTGCGTGGGCGGAGTTCCGACCGCAAAATAGTATTTTTTAGAATAAACTTACTGATGAGGTGTTTATGAAAATGTTAAGACTTAAAATTCAAACGCAGTGGATGGCCACGTGGCTGTCTATTCTGACGTTAATACTTAGTCCGGTCGCGATGGGTGAAGAGGCTAAAAAGATTTCCACGGCGCAAGTACAAAGTGCCCTCGTTGAAATGGGTCTTCACCGAAAAATCACCGTCGGGGAATTTTATCAAAACACGAAGGCTCTTTACCCCGAACGTATTCGTAAAGAGATTGAACCTTTGTTGATGAATTTTAAAAACACGATAATGCCCGAATTTGCAGTGACGACAGTGAAAGCAAATGATGGCAGTGACGTTGCTAATGTGCGCATGACGTATAACGGACAACTTTTAAATTTTCAGTTTTTTGGAGAGAAAGAAAAGTTTGTTAAATTTCAAAATACGAACTTATCAGAAATTGATATTATTAATTTCGACGATATGTTTACTCGCGTCCTGGCGGGTGATGAGACCCTTCGTAAACAAGCCGAAATAAAAACTTCAGCTGGACCAAAAAAACAAGCAGGCTTTGAATATCCGACGGTGACCAAAGAAATTTGGAAATCAATGACCGTTCAGGACCGCGCCAATTACATGATTAATTTACGATCGCTTTGGACGGATGCCCGTCGCGTGATGAATGAAACTCAGCCACAAAATAATAAATCAAATAAAAAAACATCGTCTTTAGAAAAGCTGGATTCGATATGGGGTCAACTTTTTGAAAGTAAGGTCGAAGCCGCAGAAGTAGCCGCTAAAGCCGCGAGTAAAAAAACAAAAGCTCGAAGCGATAAGGTTTTAAAAACGACGCCCGTGGTTGGTGATAGTACTGCGTGTCTGGTTGCGGGTTATGTGACCACGTACGGAGCTAGATACTGCGATCATCGAAATATTAAACAAGATTACTTAGCGATACCGGATGTGAAAGAAGCGAACAAGCGTTGTGGAGATACGATGCTAGCGTGTAATCCGATTGTGTTTGGAACGCCGGGTGGAAATCCGATTTGTTTGGATCCAAAAAATCTGAGCTTCCAAATTGCGACTCATTATGATGGACCGTGTGAGACGATTAAATCGTCGGGAAATAACCATTTGGGTTCTGAAGTCTCTTTTTTAAAAGATGATAAAAAACAGGTCGGTCGCTATGCCCCTGAAAATATCACTAAAACGGATATTCGGGCTGAAGTTAAAAAAGAACTTAATGGCAACTATGCAGCGACTCAGGATTTTTTGAATGGTTTGTTGAAATTTCGCGGTGAAAAAGAAGATCTTTTTACCTCGGGAACAATCAGTGAAGAAACTTTAAGTAAAATTCGTGAAATTAAAAATCAGTTCGAATCCGATATTCAAACGGCAACGGCTAGCTGTATTGC
>JAYTHR010000565.1:0-2342 GCA_043732425.1 Bdellovibrionales bacterium | reverse complement strand
CTACCGCGGCTTTGATGCGTTCACACTGGGGCCAAAAACGTGACGAGGTTTTCACGATGATAAAATCACTGCGCACTTCATCGACCGCTAAATTTGTTTTTCGGTCGATACCGTGCTGCTCAGCCACAGTAAATAGCTGCTGCGAAATTATTCCAGAATCAACGCCCGAAATTTTTTCGTACTGCATGTAAAGCCAGGCCCATTCGTAGTGATGCCCGGGCTCAAAAATAAAGGCTTCTTTTGTATCGCCAGCCACAAAAGCAGGTTTCCAGTTCGGGTCAAAATGCTCCGCCAAAAGATGAAAAGGCTTCGTGATAAAGTGCTGGGTGCTCAGGTCGTAAAGCGCGGTGGCTAAATTTTTCCATTCTAGATCAGTATCAACCTTTAGCCATTCTAAAGTGGCTTCAAATAAATGCATGTGCGGATTGGATTGAAAGACTGTGGTGTTAGCTTTGATTTCAGAAAAACCGCCCGTTTTATTTTTTCTATTTTTGTTCAAATAAAACAACAATTGTTTCGCAACCATTATAATTTCAGGATCATTTAAAACAGCGTAAGCTCTGGCAAGGCTGAATAAAACAAAAGCTTGCGTGTAAAGTTCATTCTGACGTTCTAGCGGTTCACCAGCTGAGTCCACAGAATGGATGAAAGCTCCGGATGGCAAGCGGTAATTTGTTATTAAAAAATCTACGCCCCTACGAACTATATTTTTGGCCGAATTCTGGTCCATGAGACCCATATTTGCGGCTTCGGTAAAAGCGTAAATTTGCCGCGCCTGAACCAATGCGCGACAAGCCCCGAGAATGGGTTCTCCGGTATCCGACAAGCTTTCAAAAAAGCCGCCGGTGAGTGGATCTATTCCTTTTGTCGACCATAACGGCAGAACGTCTTCTGCTAGCCAGCGTATGGCTTTATGACTGAGCTCATGGGCTTTAGCATTCATTTTTTAAAGATAAATCAATTTTTTTGTATTAGCATCTGAAAATCACTGAATTTGATTTTAGAATGGCGAAACAAGTCGTATTCTAAAAATCTAATTATTCTAATTTTTACAACAAAGGAAAATACTCCATGAGAATTCGACAAATGGGTTTTTCGTCTCGGCTAAAGGCCCACAAACATGTTTTAACTTTAGAAACCCTCAAGTTTATCAGCGAGTATTTGGTGAATGACAATGTCAAACAAGCAGCCCTGAATGCGGGAATTCCGGAAACCTACGCCTCACGCCAAGGGCAGTGGCTAAAAAAACATCCCATGGTCATTGCGGCCTTAGAGCGCGAACTTGATTCGCGCGAAATTCAGCAATTGCGTAAAGCGATTGCCGAAATCAATGCGCGCATGGAGCTCTGTAAAAACCTTCTAGGTCTTACGGAAGATTAAGATTTTTTTGAAAATATTTGATGATCCGCAGAAAATTTTCCGGGACCAACCAACATGAGAACTAGCGCTACTGCGAAATACATTAAAGCCGGTTCAAAAGAACCTTTCCCTGGACCCGCCGCCACAAATGGATCGTTAAAAACTAAGGCGTGCGTGCACGTAGCAACAGCCATCGTTATGGCGATACCAAATGAAGAAATCGGAGTTAGCAAACCTAGAATCCAGCTGAGGCCACCAAAAAATTCTGAAACGGCGGCCAATAAAAGTAAAGCTCCCGGAATTTTTGCATCCGGCCCCATCCAGCCCATTGGATTTTGAATTTTTGGCCAGCCATGAAGCATAAATGCTGTGCCCGCAACAAGGCGTAAAATAAGTAAAGCGGCAGAGGCTTTCGTCGTCTGAGAATTAACAGTTAACATTTGCTTTAAATTCATGGTGTTTTCTTTTTCTGGTAAAAATATTTACTCTGATCTTTATTCTAAATACTAAAGTAAAATACGCAAGTGTTTCGTCGCGGTTCAAAGGAACAAGTAGCATCGCTTCATTGTCCTAGTTTTTTCATCACAAAAGGAAGAATACCCCCACTTAAAAAGTATTTTAATTCATTGGCGGTATCGATACGTAATTGGACAACCAAGGTTCGAACGATCCCGTCTTTTTTAATCTGAAGACTTAATTGATCTTTTGGACGAAGTTGATCAAGATTTGGAAAATCGATTTCTTCAGTGCCATCAAGCACGAGCGACTCGACCGTCGTGCCTTCAGCAATTTGTAACGGAAGAACACCCATTCCCACCAGATTCGAACGGTGGATCCGCTCGAAGCTTTCCGCAATGACCGCGCGCACTCCCAAAAGTCGGGTGCCTTTTGCCGCCCAGTCGCGTGACGATCCCGAACCATATTCTTTCCCCGCAAAAATAACTAACGGAGTTTTTTGTTTCTTATAAATCATGGCGGCGTCA
>JAYTHR010000564.1:0-2346 GCA_043732425.1 Bdellovibrionales bacterium | reverse complement strand
AATTGTTGCGTGTCAGGGGCCGCTACCCGAGGTGCTGGCTCTGGAGGTAGAGGAACCGGAAGCGGGTTCGAGCTAAGGGATTCGGCAGTCCACCAATTCGGGATACAGCCTTCGACCGAGAAATGAAGAAAATTTCGTTGATCTAGCAAATCACTAGATTGATCCACCACAGTTCCTGGAGTCAACACGAAAGCGCTAAGATTTTTTTGTCCGCATGAGGTTAAAAAAGTTCCTCCGGAGCCGGAAACTCCATTATTGTAAATTTCCATATCGTGAACTTGATCGATCGCTAAACCCTGCTGCGCACCCGCGATGTTATTGTCATGCACGCGGCCGCCGTAAATATTCGCTTTGTACCAAGCGCTGGCTCCGACGTACAAACCAAAACCACAACGTTTCCCGGCTGAGCAGTTGATTGAATTTCCGGAAATATCAGAGTGGGTGTAGTTGCCACTTGTGCCACCGGAAGGCCAAGCTTGAATCATCAGCCCGGCAAAGGAAGATGTCGCAAAAGAATCACCGTGAATTATTTTATTATTTTGAATTTCGCAATCAGCGCAGGCCCCGAAGATTAAATCCACATCGGTGTTGTCGATAAAAGTATTATTTAAAACTTTGGATTGACTCATTTCGCCGATCGTCATTCCATCCGACCACATGTTAGAAATATTGTGTTCGCCATTTCGCTGAACTGAATTTCCTTGAATTAAATAGCTTACGCCGCTGATGTAAATTCCGGTTGCACACAGGGCGTTTTTAAAAATGCTGTTCGTAATTTGATTGCGATTCCCATGAAAGGATATATTATAACCGTAGGCATTGTTACCCGCGCGGCAGGCGTCGGCCGCACGCGAGGCCATGCGCTGCGATCTATTTCCATCAATGACTAAGCGATCAAAGTGCACATCGTCAGAATCAACTAATATAAATCCGGTCAAGCCATAAACATCACGATCAGCACTGAATTCGGCGCACGCCACAGTTTCGCAATTTGCTGAAAGTGTCGTATCGGTTCCGCTCGTGCCGATCGAAAGAGATCGCTTAATTTCTACCGTGTGGGCTATCGTGTAATGCCCTGGCGCCAGTAAAAGCTTTCCGCCCTTTTCTGTTTTATCAATGCAACCTTGAAGGGCCGCCGAGCTATCTCCGGTTTGTGGTAAAATACAATTCGCTGCGGACTTTATCATTGATGCGGCTTCCATCAGGCTGGCGGGTATCGCATTTTCAGAATTTAGTTTTAAAGATTGCGGTCCACGAATCGAGGTACTGCAGTTTTGAAATAAAAATAGGCTAGAAAAAATAGCGCAGCCGATAGCCATATTCACCACGCGTTTCTGTTGCATCTATTCCCCTTTAAAAGATAGAAGCTTTAAAAGTAGTCGTTTCTGAAGATTTTAAATACAAATTTCATATTCGTTCTCAGAATGAGATTTTTTTATTATCGTCAGACTGAAATCCTTGAACTTTCTTTCAGGGTACGCCAAGATTTCTTTGAAGGAATGGGTCTCGAGTTTTCGAGAGTATTTTTACACGGCAGGGTCGCCGCTTTCGGGGGTAGCCTATGTCTGAAGTACTGAGCATTTTTATTTTTATTTTTTTAGCGGCTTTTCCGGGAAGAACAACGTTTCTTCTGATCCTTTTAGCGGCCAGTGGAAATACCAAACGCATTTTTATAGGCGCCGCCCTGGCGTTTCTCATTCAGTGTTTAATCTCGGTCGTGATGGGTCAATTCCTGGCTCAGGTTCCCCAGGCCTATGTCGAAATCGTGGCGGGCCTTTTATTTATTTACTTCTCAAGAAAATTTTGGATAGAAAGTCGTCGGAATTTAGATGTTGTCCGTATTAATCAAGACCATTCCATCAAGTCTGTTTTTATTCTGATTTTTGCAGCCGAGTTTGGAGATGTGTCTCAGTTGGCTATTGTCGCTTCAGCTTCACGAGCCTCGTCGAAAATGACTGTTTTTTTATTAGCGGTCAGCGCCATGTGGCTCATCACGGCAGTGGCTTTGATGCTAGGTCAAAAGCTAAAAGATTATCTTAAACCAGAACTTTTACAAAGAGCGGCTAGCCTCTTATTTCTGGCACTTGGATTGTATTTATTGGGGAAGAATTTTTTTCAGTTCTAAAAATGCCTTATTTCGAGTTTAGCATTTTTTCAATCGCGTCTAGACGCGATTTTAAGGTAGCCAACTCTTTTACTTTCAGCGCGTTTTTCTCTTCAACTTTTTCGGCTCGTGCCTTTAATGCCTCATATCAATTTCAGTTAAATCAATTTCGGAACTAAATAGAACTGTTCGGCTAAAATTAATTTCACCGAATTGAAAGAATGGCGGAATTGTCAGAAAAA
>JAYTHR010000563.1:0-2349 GCA_043732425.1 Bdellovibrionales bacterium | reverse complement strand
AACCCATTTCGGTCGCAATTTCCTCTAGCTTCGGCGCCAGCGCGCGACATGGTCCACACCATTCTGCCCAGAAATCCACAAGTACGGCCGTTGAGGACTTCACAACATCCTGATCAAAAGTAACGTCCGTAACTGCTTTTGTTAACTGTCCCATTCTATTCTCCCTTTTCCTTTTTCCATAATGCGGTTACAAATTTTTTACGAGCCTCATCGCGGTCCGTTTTTTCGTCGGGTAACGTGATGGACTCGGATTCCCGCGCCGATTTCTTAGTATGCCTTTTAGAAAGCCCAATTTTCAAATCTTGATCAACAGTGTTTATGACTCGATTGTAAGTCTCAATTCTTAGCGGAAGCTCATCTTTTGCACTTAATACTTCTTCGTTGACACTTTTAATAAAGGCCGGATCAATCACTGGCTTATAGCTGGTATCCAGATCTGGCGATGTTTTCGCTTTACCATCGATAAAATTAGGGTCATAAAAACTTTGAATCGAGTTTTCATCTAATGTTTCAGTCGTCGTTGCTTTCCCTTTCATGCGGGAAGTAATAAACTGAATTTCGACATCGATCGAAGCACCAGTGGTTTTAATAATTTGCTGTTCACTTTGACGAAATTGCGTATCGGTATGAGCAATCCGCAAAAGCTTGTCCATGATCGTGTCCTGATCGCCATTTGTCAGCGTCATCAAATGAGCCACTAAGCGTAGCGCACTGAGTGGTTCGAAAAGTAGTAAATCCATTCGTAACTTGATCAGTTCGTCTGGCTTCGGCTTCAGGTCTTCTGGAAAAATAAGGATGACTCGGCCTGAATACTTAACGCTTTCTTTTAGTT
Source organism: Bdellovibrionales bacterium (assembly GCA_043732425.1). Classification (GTDB taxonomy): domain Bacteria; phylum Bdellovibrionota; class Bdellovibrionia; order Bdellovibrionales; family Bdellovibrionaceae; genus Pseudobdellovibrio. Next base: position 1,517 of record JAYTHR010000563.1, on the reverse strand, counting down.
TTTTACCAACCTGCAAGCCAGATACTCTTGAGGAGTTCCCCTTCACGATGATGAAGTCGGGATTAAACGATAGAAGCTTGTCGCTTAAGTTGTATTCATTGGTGATGGTCTCGGTATCGAAGCCGACCTTACGTAAAGTCATCTCAAGATGGCCGGCGTACTGTAAATCATCAAAAACCAGAAGAACTCTATCCATTCGTCTATTCTAGAATCTGCGGCATGACCAGGGCAAAGAAATTGTTTAAGCTAATCAAAGTATGTTGAGAAATAAACGCGTTTTTACTTACATTATTCTTGAAATCCTGCCGTCATTCATTCTGGGCTTGCTGGTTTTCATTTCCATTCTGCTTATGTTTCAAGCTTTACGCTTGACCGAATTTTTACTGATTCACGGAATAAAATGGACCGCCATGGTCAAAATCTTAGGCTTCATGAGCATTTCATTTCTTCCGATGCTGTTCCCGATGAGTCTGATCTTTGCGGTGCTGATGACCTATAACCGCTTAGCGCAGGACTCTGAAATCATTGCGCTGAAATCTGCCGGAGTTGATTCATTTTCGCTTTTAATTCCCGCGCTGGTCTTTGCGGTGGTGGTCGCACTTTTATCGGCGCAAACTTCATTTTATCTGGCACCTTGGGGAAATCGACAGTTCGAGGTCTTAATCACCCAGCTGGGCAACACCAAGGCGGCCGCTTCGATCAAAGAGGGAACTTTTTCAGAAAGCTTCTTTGATTTGGTCGTCTACGCGAACAAAGTTGATTCAAAAAATGGGATTTTGACGGATCTTTTTATCTATGATGAAAAACAGCAGGACGCCCCATTGACAATTATTGCTCCGGAAGGCCAGATTATCCCCGATGAAACTCATCCTGGGCATTCTGTTTTACTGCGACTTTTTAAGGGACAAATACATCGCAATGCTGAATCGCACACGGTTATTAATTTTGATTCCTACGATATTTTATTAAATGATCCAATTAAAATTGAAGAACGAAAAAAATCAGCGTCTTCGTTAAGTTTACAAGAACTCAGCGAGGCTCAATCCAATCCGCAGCTTTCAGCAGAGCAGAAAAAAGATGATCTGATTGAATACCACAAAAGATCCGCGTTAGCCGCAGCCTGCTTGATTTTTGCTATCGTCGGTGTCGCTTTTGGAATCGGTACAAATCGACGCAGTGGAAAATCGTCAGGCTTTATTCTGTCAGTTGGTTTTATTATTTTATACTGGCTGGTGTATCTGACATTCGAAGGACTCACGCGATCAAATCACCTGAGCGTCGTCGTCGGAATTTGGTTATCGAATGTTATCTTTTTACTTTTTGGATTGTTTTACTTAAGAAAATCTTGGGATTAATTCGAAGAATTTTGCCCCACTAAAAAACGAGACGATGCAGCAGCTTCCTTACCACAGCGGTCATCCTTGACCACATCGCCCCTCCCTTGCATCTATTGTAAAAGACAAAGCAAAAAAAACTCAAAGGCTTTTTTCAGAAAGTTTCACTTTTTTTAACATTCG
>JAYTHR010000562.1:0-2352 GCA_043732425.1 Bdellovibrionales bacterium | reverse complement strand
ATGACAGAGCGGAATGAGATCACTCGTTTTCTTTGCTGACATAATTCCGGCGACTTCAGCGAGTGCTAAAACATTTCCTTTCGGGTTCTTATTTTCTTTAACGGCAATGAAGGCCGCTTTTGATAAGACGATTTCACCTTGGGCTTCGGCTCTGCGCTTTGTTGCTAATTTTTCACCTACGTCGATCATATGAAATGATGAGCGATCTTTTATTGCAGAGGGATCATCCGCCCATGCTTGAGAAACTGAAGTTGTTTCCAAATTTACCCTCCGGTAAGTAATGTGAAATTTCTTTTTTCTGTAGGAGCGAAACCAGTCGCATTTGCAGTTCTTCTTTTTGATCAGGTGATTGAAGTAGGTCTCGTAGCGAATGATTGCCTTCGCCAAATAAACAAAGTCTGAGATCTCCTCGGCTGGTGACTCGAAGACGGTTGCAGTTCGCACAAAAATCTTTCGCGTAGGGTGCGATGATTCCCATGCGACCGCGGTATTCAGAGTGGGTGTATTCTTCGGCGGGCCCGTCAGCGTCGCCGCGAACTTTTAACTTCCAGCCGCGATGTAATAAATTATCGCGCAAAACTTTTGAACTGACGTGATGATCTTTGAAGAGTTGTTTATTGTCATGAGTCGGCATGAGTTCAATAAAGCGAACAACAACGGGTTCAGATTTTGCCCAATCCATAAAAGATTCAAAGCTCGAGTCGTTCAAATTTTTCATAAGTACGGCGTTGATTTTAATTTCTTCAAATCCCGCTTTGAGTGCGAGTTCAATGCCGTCTAAAATATCCTGCAAGTGGTGCGATTTTGTGATTCGAAAAAAAACCTCAGGATCGAGGCTATCGATGCTGATATTCAGGGAGCTAATCCCGGCAGGCTTTAGCTTCGGAGCTAATTCTTTGAGGCGAAAAGCATTTGTTGAAAGTGCAATTCTTTCGATGCCGGGAGTTTGCGAAATCGATCTGGCGACTTCTAAAAAATCTTTTCTAAGCGTGGGCTCTCCGCCGGTCAATCGAACTTTATAGGTACCGAGTTCAGCAAAGCAACGAATCAAATTTTGGATTTCGGTTGGACTCAAATAGGCCGCTTCACCGGGAACTTTTTTGTAGCCGTTCGGCAAGCAGTAGGTACAGCTAAAATTGCAAGCGTCAATGATCGACAAGCGCAGATAAGAGAAGCGTCTTCCAAATGAATCTCGCAAGTTTTGCATAGTCAAAAATTATAGCATTTGCCATCGTTGTCAAGAGTGTAATAGTATCCATTTCATGCAATTTTCTGATGAAGAAAAAGAACGTTACGTAAGACACTTTTCGCTTTCTCAAGTAGGTGAAGTCGGTCAACTCAGGCTAAAATCGTCGCGGGTGCTTATCATCGGAGCGGGTGGTCTCGGAAGTCCTATTGCACTTTACTTAGCTGCCGCTGGCGTCGGCAATCTTACAATTATTGATCCAGATATTGTGAGTCTTTCTAATCTTCAACGTCAGGTTCTATTTTCGCACGACGATATCGGCTCTCTCAAAGCGCTGAGTGCAAAAAATAATTTACTAAGTCTCAACCCGTCTATTCACGTCGATGCGATAAGTGAGGCATTTTCTAAGGCAAATGGGGCAGAACTCATTCGTCGTCACGATCTGATCATTGATGGAACTGACAATTTTGAGACACGTTATTTAGTGAACGATTTGTGCGTCGCCGAAAATAAAGCTTTTATTTTCGGCGCCATTTATCGGTTTGATGCACAGATTTCGGTATTTCACTACAAAGGTGGACCTTGTTATCGCTGCCTCTATCCAAATGCTCCGCCGCTCGAAGCCGTTTCAAACTGCAGCGAAGCCGGAGTGCTCGGCGTTTTGCCGGGTACTGTCGGTACTTTAATGGCGAACGAAGCACTCAAGATTCTTTTAAATATTGGCGAGGTCACAAGCGGTAAACTATTGATCTATGATTCTTTGCGAACTGAAATTTACAAACGAAAGCTCAATCGAAATGTCGATTGCATGAGCTGCGGTGAGGGGCCTCTCCGAAATGTTTTAGCAGACGTTTTGCTAAGTCCTAAAATGCAGCATCTGACTTTGAAAGAAATCGAAAACATCGAAGAATTTTTCATTTTGGATGTAAGACAAGAAAGTGAATTCAAGGCAAAGCATTTGCCTTATGCCACGAATATTGCGCTTCCTGAGTTAAAAGAAAAAAGCGCAGATATTCCTCGCGATCAAAAATTATTACTCGTTTGTAAATCGGGTAAACGATCAAGACGTGCAGGCGAAATATTAGACGAGCTTGGTTTTTTAAATTTATTTCAACTCGACGGCGGCATGGATAAAATTTCGGGAGTCGATCTTTTATGACAAATTT
>JAYTHR010000561.1:0-8062 GCA_043732425.1 Bdellovibrionales bacterium | reverse complement strand
ACGTTTCTTACGAAAAAGATAATCTTAAAACTCAAGATGTAGCCGTTGTTTTGGCCTATTCAGCTCTACCAAGGCTTTCTTTTGGAACAACAATTGCGATGGTTGAATATGTCCAATCAGGCTTAGTCAGCGAGCAAAAATACCGTCAAACGGTTGGAGATCTGGGCGTTGCGTTCATGGTGAATAAAGAAATTTCGATCGGCGCCGTAGCGAAGAAGGCTTTTTCATCTTCGTCAGATCTGGATCCCGTGTTGCAAAAACAAAAATCCATCGGATTTGGCGGTAATTACACGTACCAAAATTTTGTGCGCTTTCGTTTTGACCTGGAATCAGCCCCCGAGAATAAAACAGATCGCATCATCTACATGGCCGGGATCGAAACTTTTATTAACGACTGGGTCGTGGCTCGGGTTGGCTATCAGAACAACAATGTGGTGGAGAAGAATTTTATGACTGCCGGAGCTGGTTTTTCAGGACCACAATTTGGCATACATTACGCATACTTAACTAATGTAGCGGATCGAAATGAAGACAGACATTCGGTTGACTTGGGTATTCCTTTTTGATAAATCCTTAGATTCTTAATTTCTAATAAGGTTAACATAATTTAAAGAGGAACAAATATGGCTTCAAAAACTAAAAAAGTAAAAATTATCAGAAAACACAAAAAAGCGCGTTCTGGTACAAAAAGAAAAGCCTCTTTAAGAACAAAGGGTTCAACTAAAAAACAAAAAGATCTTTTCGGCGACAAATAGTTTTTTAATTCAACATAAGCTTTTATCAAAAAAAACCTGCCTCTAAAGCAGGTTTTTTTATTTTCAAGTTAGTTACTTGAGCCGAAGGCGAGGATAGTTACTTGAGGCTTGGGCGAAGCTAATTACTCGCCCCGTAGCGACGAAGTGTTGTTGGCATTTCCTGAACTCCACCTTTAATATCCCACTTAAATGGAATTTCGACCCAGCCTTCTTGACCGGGATAGAACTTCCATTTGCGTAAGGCCGCTAATGTTTTTCCATCTAAATTTCGGTATCCCGTCGATTGCGTCAACCGAAATTGAGTGGGCTCACCGGCTTTAGAAATATAAGCGTGAAAGGCGACTAAACCTTGTTCGCGGCGTAGACGCTCATCCACTGAATATTGTGGTTTTGGATTTCCCGGAATTTGGCGCAATTGTTCTAACGAACGCACGCCGTCGGGTGATCCCGCGATAAGACCGCGCGCTTTGTCTTCGCCCGTACTTCCCGCACCGCGACCCGATTCCGCTTTTCCAGAAGCTTCGGCCGCAGCCCGCTGGCGCTGTGCTAACAGTGCGGCTTGCTTCGCTGCTTTTTCTGCAGCCGCTTGTTCGGCTGCTTTCACCTGAGCCAGAGCCGCAGCATTTTTCGTGCGCGTTGCTTTTAATGCCTCATCCATCGCCCGCGCTTGCGCGCGGTTGTCTTCTTCAACGGATTTCAACGCTTCGTCTTGCTCGTCAGAAATAAGTTTCGCTTCGTTATCTAATTCTGCTCTTTGCGCGTTAACGGCCGCCGCATTAGAACGATCAATATTTTTAAATTCTTTTTCAAAAGCATCGTCGCCCAGTTTTCCCTGCTGAGCCGCTAAAACTCCATCGAAATCTAAACTAGGAGCCTGAATGTCTTCAATTGTCTCTGGGACTCCGGCACGTGACGGAACGGATTTAGCGATTTTCACGGCCGCATTTCCTAGGCTGGTGTGAGTTTTTAGTTTTGCCAGCGGGCTTTTAGCTTTCGGTGACTTCGCGACATGAGCTTTAATGACCTCAGCTAAGTCGGCATCCATCGGCGCTGCCGGGGCCGGTGAATTTTGGCGAACGGCTCCGCGAGTTGCTTCGACCACTTCACCTTTTGGCGCTTCTAAAGATTTCGCAACGGGTTTTGGTGGTTCGGGCTGGGCGGAAACAATTTCGATGGTGATGGGTTCTTTTTTTAAGTTTTCAAGCAGCGGTACCGTGACGAAAAAACTTCCGATGATCAGCAGCGTGTGCACGATCATCGACATTCCAAAGTATTTAGAAGTGCTTTCGGGATGAGATTGGGAATGTAAAGTTAGTAAGTCGTAAGCGGCAGCCATAAAAAACCTCGAGTTAAAAAGGAATATCCATCAAATGATATTCAATTCTGAGGCCCGCCTAACAGAATGTATCCGCTATTAGGCGCTGGGCTGAGTGAAAAATTTACTTATTCGTTCAGTAAACCGGCAGGGATAATTCCCAAACGAATAGCGGTCGCTAATTGTTGATGTTCACTGCAGCCGACGATTTCCATTCCTTCAGAGATGGGTCGGGGATCAGGAGCCAACAATTTTAATTTTTTAACATCTAAAATACGCTGATGCGTTTTCTCTAAATCTGGTTTCTTTAAGGTTCCCTGAGCCACGGCAGTTAGTAAGGATTCGATCGCAATTGGCGGAGATTCCGGCTCATTGCAGTAAAGTAATAAATCGGCTCCGGCTTGCATGGCACGCACGGGAATTGAATTTTTATCGTAATGCTTAGCCATGGCTTTCATGTCTAAATCGTCCGTAATGATCAAACCGCGGTATTTCATTTCATCGCGGATCATTGTTTTCAAAAAATATTCCGACAAAGTAACTGGCCAGTTGGCATCGATATTTTTAAATAAAATATGCGCCGTCATGACCATGTCAACGCGACTGCGCAGGGTTTTTTTAAATGGAACGAGTTCAACTTCGTTTAATCTTTTTAAATCAGCATCTTCGACCGGAAGTTCTTCGTGGGAATCAATCACGGTGTGGCCATGGCCTGGGAAATGTTTCGCGCACGATAAAATTCCGGACTTGATATAACCGCGCACTAAAGCCGAACACATCTTTTCAACTTGATGGGGATCAGAACTAATCGCGCGATCACCGATAACCGTATTCAGCGGGTTCGTGAACACATCCACGCACGGAGCAAAGTCTAAATTAATCCCAACCGCCATCAGCTCGGTTCCCATCCGCTGCGCGAAGTGAAACGCTACGGTGGGCGCATCTAAATCTCCGATCAGTTTTAACGGGGGCCACTGCGTGAATGGCGCTTTTAGCCGGTGGACGCGACCACCCTCCATATCGATTCCGATAAATAGCGGGGCTTTGTCGGCCATTTGATGGCGCAACGACTGAATTTCGGCGCACAGATCACGTATTTGTTTGGGCTCGATGCAATTTCTTGCGAACAACACGACGCCAGAAGTATTATTTTCGACAATAAATTTTTTTTCAGAGGCCGTCAGTGTGGCACCCGAAATTCCAATCAGCATATGCTGACCAATAAGTTCACGTAGGGTCATATTATTTTCCTTTTGCGTGGTAAACGTTCACGGTTCCGGTTGGGATCGTGCCAAATAATTTTTCAAGTACGTTCGAACTGACTTTAATGCCTTCGATCGCTTCTTCTGAAGATTTGACTAGCTCGGTGTGGATTCCACTGGCTGGAATATTTGATGAAATAGGCTCACCGTGATCGGTGATTAAATTATCGTAATCCATACCAGCAAATTTATTATTTACTTTTAGTAATTGCAATGACCCTTGGGTGATCATTTTTTTCTCCACAATTGAAGTTCCTGGTTTGATGTCGGCATATTCTTCGGCGATCGCTTGAAAGTCGTATTTTGAATCTGTCTTTAAGCCGTCTTTACTTTTTAGCATAAGATAATACAAGATTGACGACAAGAATGTTCCCTTCGGAATTTTCTTATCAATTTTTGATACTTTACCGCCTTCAGTTACGGTCGCGATCATTTTTCCCTTTTTAAAAATAGCATCAATGGTTTTCGTTGTTTTACCTTGCGCACCCAAATAACTATAACTGATCGGAGCCATTTCTGAATCGGAAACTGTCGTTAAAGATTCGGTCATATCAAAACCGTTTTTACCCAACCGAGTTAACGACGTGGTTTTAAACTGTGACGTTTTGTTATCAATTTCTTGGCGCAAAATAAAAAAGCCAATATGATTCTTAAACTGCGAAACTTTGTAATAACCCTCAAAAAGAATTTCTGCTTTCACGGGCACAGCTAAAAAGCTTGTTACGATTAAAAAGCAAAGAACGAAGAAAATTTTTGTCATGGCGCCTCGCGATGGTGTTAAGCCACTAGTGTAGAAAATAAACCCTGAAAAGGCATGGCCCGGAATCGGTTCCTAGCCTTAGGCCCGGGCTGGGGGAAGTGTCTCAACCTAAGTCGTGCTAGGTAAAATTTAGTAGTGAATCACTAACGAACTGTTGTTCCTAAATAGTTTCAGTTTAGAATGAACTTCAGGAATGAAAAAACCAAACTTCATCTTATCTCGAAAAAACCAGCAGGGTCAGGTCGCCATTTTCGTGGCTTTGATTTTTCAGGTGATCTTCGTTTTTTTCGCGCTGTTGATTAATGTGGGGCTGCTTGTTCATCAAAAAATTAATTTACAGCAATCGACAGATTTAGCGGCGTACTACGGCGCAATGAAGCAGGCGGAATCACTAAACGCGATGGCGCATGTGAATTATCAACTGCGACAAGCTTGGAAGTTGCTGACGTGGCGGTACCGTGTGTTGGGTACGTTTGGAATGCAAAATGTCGATCGTGGCGTCGGAAGATATCCGACGATGCCGGTGACAATGATGTACCCAAGTCTTGGCGGTAATTCGATCATAAATGATGAAACGACATTCAACAATTTCAGATGTCCACCCACTCCGCCAAGTCTTGATCCAACCAGCACGGCAACAACGCCATTTTTCTGTATTGGTCATGCAGGTATGAAAGGGTGGCCAGGCGGCGAAAATGAAAACGTCTGCAAAGTAAACTGCGACCTACTTTCGAACCAACCCTATAATGTTCAAGGAGTTTCCAATCCACCCCCTGTTACCAGCGTTGGCCAAGCCCAACAAATTCATTCAACCTTAAGTCTAGTTAACAACAACTTGGTTCAGCTTTGCAACAGCTTAGGCAAAGCAAATATAGAAGTGCTTGCGCAAATGATTTTGGCCTATCGACAAGAAATGATGGTCAGGTCACAAACAATACAAATGCTTGCTGGGAATTTATCTAATGACTCGAAGGATATGCTAGATTTAGATGGAAAACTAGTACTTGATGGCGTCAGCAACACATTAAAAAATAATCTGACCGAGGCGAATAAAGAGTCAGGATCACTTTCAATTAATAGCTACAATAGCCTTTCTAATAAGGATTGTTCGATTGATAAAACTAATCCTGCGAGTAATCACACCTCTAAAAAAGAATTTTTAAAAAGAATAGAGTTTGATTTTATAAATTTTTATATTCACGCTTGTAAAACTCCAGTTTTACCTGCTAATAGTTCAGTGACTCCGATTTTAGATTATATCGCTGGAAGTATCTACAATCGATTTTTAACGGATCTAGCTGACGGAACAACTGTTACGCCAACTAGTGGCGGCCCCTCTATGAAAACACCTGATCTTACAAATACCATAGGGCCGGCAATGGCTGCTGAAATTATGAAATTGATTGGCAATGTCAATGAAAAATATACCGTTGGCTACGAAAAGAATCCTTGGTGTCCGGCCTACTTTGTTGTTCAAGCCTCATCAAGCCCCAGAATTCCATTTTTACCCTTGATAGAAATAAAGTTAAATGCCGTTTCGGTGGCTAAACCATTCGGTGGCAGCATAGGACCATGGTACGGAAAAACTTGGAACAGCAGCAATGAGACCTCACAAGCGGGGATTGGTATTGCAGATGCCACAAAACAAACTGATGAAAATCTGCCCGTCATAAAGATTTCTAACCCGCCCAATTCACTGAAAGAAAGTGCAAGATTATTACCCAATTTTTCACGGTTCGTTGGTGATGATAAAGGTGTTAGTGATGTAAAATACTTAGGTGAATATCACGCTGCTTTAATTACACGGCTCCTAAATCGTCCAAGTTTATATGGTAACGGAAAAGTTCCTGATCCAAATCAATATAAATATTTGTACACACCGCTAGTCTGGCCATCGCTGACTTCATGGGATAATACTTACGATTTGGATAGTCCTGGGTATGATCCTCTTACTAGAGACGATAACAATAATGACTCGTATTTGCGCGACTTAGAAGTTTCTGCAATCGCACCTAATCAGTTCGATCTAACGTATTACTCTATTGATTCAGATTTTTATAATAATTATTATTCAAGATTAAGTGATCCCGTTATTTTTGGAAAATTAAAATCTGCGGCCGGATTAGGTCCTAGTAAGCCAAATTACGTTCGACCTGACTTTGGAAATAATAAAGATATTTATTCTCAGAAAAAAGAATTCTCAGTGCGTAACCAAGTAGAAATTGTAAAAAAAGTATTTGCAGATTCTGGGTTTAACGCGGGATTAGTTAACTCAGTCCCTTTCATCAAAGCTTATCCTGAACTTGCGACAAAACAATCTTCACTTTTAACAGGCTGGACATTTAGTAATTTCACAAATTTTGATTCATTCCCAGGCGGCGATATGACTCAGCCAACGGAAACTATGAACTTTGCAAGGTGTTCCGACAAATGGCAAAGTACAGGCCTGAACCCGGAATACAAAAACCCAATAGAAATTGATCCCAAACTTCCCTCGACACCAGGAAATTGTGTTACTGGTGGGCGAGTGGGTTATTCGGTAAAATTAGTTTCGCCATCTTCATTGTCGGCAACTGCAACTCAGTCTCTTGGTGGACCGAATACTTCGGGTGTTATATTGAATCCAATACCAACGGACATCCTAAATAATTTTTGAAAAAATTTAACGCTTCATTTTCGTTTCATCTTGAGACAAGACTTTAGTAACCAAGACTTTCGACCGATATATGTTTATCTGGGGGATTGTTATGGCAAATTTTTTAAAGCCGGCTTTGTACAGCTTTATGCTTTTTTTTCTATCGCAGGCTGTAGCAGATGAAATCGGCGCAGCGCCAAGCGGAGCAGAATCAACACCGCCCTTAAAGGAAACAATTTCTTCTGTGGCCTTAGAACAAAATAAAACTGTTGATCAAATTAAGCCTTACATAAATTTGGTTACTGAGGCGAGTGGATCACTTCCAGAGACAGCAAAAGGATTTCAAGAACTTCAAGCCAAGTTAGGTGCCTATTATTCTATAAAAAGTACTTGTGCGACAAACGCCGATAACGCGGAAACAATGTGTATTGAAAGCAAGAGTCCACAAGCAGCCATTGCTAAAAGTATCGTAGATAATGCGGGACCAATATTGACGCTAGTAACCTCTGCTCAGAAGGCCTGTAGTTCAACAGCGGATATGACTCAATTAGCCAGTGAGGCTGTTGCATTAGCCAAGGGTGCGTGCACTGCGGCGAAAACTCTTTGTGATAGTTCGTGTTTTTCAGCATCAGGTAAATTAGACGACTGGTTGTTAACTGCGAAAAAAAATATAGGTGCAGCCCAAATAGAAATCGGCGATGTTGAAGGAACTTGCATCCGAGAATATTATCGTATGAAGATATATGACACTGCACCTTGCATTCAAGTCGCAGCTCGGAATGCATTAAAAGGTTTTGAGGCTGCCATACCTAACACTGTAAATTTAGAAAAAAATCCAACTCCGTTAGGTACTTCGAATTCTATAGCCTTACGATGCCAGGGTTACGCAAAAGATGTAATGTTATTTGCGCTCAACTTAGCGAATCTTATGAAAGCCAACCAAAGTGCCGCCGAGTGTGCAAAAAAACTTGCCACCGGTGGCGGCGAAAAATCCAAGGCGCAGTACTGCGAAATCCCTGCGAACGCAACGACGAGTTTCTGCGTTTGTCAGAAAGATAACAATGCCGTTGGTTGCCCGGGAAGTATTGGGAAAACACCTGGTCTTGATAAACCAAAAGATGAAACTGGAAAAAACATTAAGGATTCTGCTGGTGGAAATCAGTTTGCGGGTGGGTTTGGGCCGGTAAAATCTCAGGCTATTGATCTTGGTAAATTAAATTCAGAAAACAAACTGAATTCGGAAAATAGTGGAAGCGCCAATGCGAATAATGATGGTAGCGGTGGTGCCGGTGCCGGAGTCGGCGGCGGGCGTGGGTCGGCATCGGGTGGACATGG
>JAYTHR010000560.1:0-2379 GCA_043732425.1 Bdellovibrionales bacterium | reverse complement strand
TTTAGGAACTCAGTTAAAGCTGAATGAATTTTCAATGGGAACCAGTCAAGACTACCAAGTGGCACTGGAAGAAGGCGCCACCTGGATTCGAATTGGTACCGTGCTATTTGGTGATCGCCCTAAAAAAATAGAAAATGAACAGAGGACAAAATGACAAATCCGCTTTTAAAAACAATGAAAATTGGCTTTATCGGAGCCGGTCATATGTCCCAGACGATGATCAAAGGAATTTTGGAATCGAAATTAATAAAGCCCCAGCAGATCATCGTATCGAATAGAACTCCGGGGAAATTACTGAAAGTAACAGAACTTTTTAACGTGCAAACACGTGAACACAACGAACAAGTTGTTGAAGAATGTGATGTGGTGATTCTGGCTATGAAGCCGCAGGATCTACCAGCGGCGGTTGAAGTCTTTGCAAATCATTTTGAAAAACATCAAACTATTGTTTCGTTAGCGGCCGGTATTAATATGAATTCGCTTCAGAAGCTAATGCCCGTGGGGCGCCTCGTGCGTGTCATGCCGAATACTCCTTCGGTCATCGGCCGCGGGGTCATTGGTTTTTTAACTCAAAATGATGACGAAGTCGTTGGCGATTTGATGGAAGATCTTTTTTCCAGTCTTGGAATTTTAATGGAAGTTGATAATGAAGACCAATTTGATGCTTTGATGATTTCGTGCTCGAGCGGAACGGGTTTTGTTTTCGAAATGATGATGTACTGGCAAGACTGGATTGAAGAGCGCGGTTTTAGTGAAGAAGATTCAAAAAAAATGACGGTCGAAACCTTTTTAGGAGCTTCACTACTAGCCGCCCAGTCCGCCGGAATCGATATCGAAGAACTACAAGCCCGCGTTACTTCTAAAAAAGGGGTGACTGCGGCAGGCCTTAATTCCATGCGTGAATTAGAAATTGAGCGCGCGCTAAGAATCAGCTTCGAAAAAGCAGCTCTACGCTCCAAAGAGCTATCTAACGATAACCGTCGCTAATTACGACTTACGTCTAGATATCCTGATTTTAAAATTTAAAGTTATTAGATCGCTAAGCAGAAATGACCTATACTGAAGCCAGGTCTTAATTGTTCACGGAGGAACAATCATGAAACATTATCCTGCAGAAATCGCGCATAAAACTTTTGATAAAAAAATGATGGGTTACGATCCAGATGAAGTCGCCGACTATTTAACAGTCGTTGCCGCACAGATGGAAGCTTTACTTCAAGAAAGAAACGCCTATCAAAAAGCACTGAAAGACAAAGAACTTTCACTTCTTGAATACAAAGACCGCGATTACGTTTTAAAAGCAACAATCACCAGCGCGTCTCAGTTAGCGGAAAAAATGCGATCTGATGCCGAGCGGGAAGCTAAGCTGATCATCAATGATGCCCAGCAAAAAGCTGAAATTATTACGCGTGATGCGAAAGATTCTTTGAAAAGCATTTATCAAAATGTCGCCGATCTTAAAAAGGCCAAAATGCAATTCGAAGCAAACTTGAAAGCAATGGCTCAAGCGCATTTGTCCTTACTTGAACAGGGCGATAATTTTATGCCACGCATGCGCTATCCCGAATTAGATCTTAAATAAGCTTAGCGCACGAAAGACTGTATTTATTAAGGCGATGATTTCTTTTTTAATTTCTTAATTTTAATTTTATAATCTTTTTCTGAAGGATTTGTTGCCGCCGGCGTATCAGGCTCGGTGGCATTCTTTAAACTTTTTGGTGAGCCTTCAATTTGCTCGATGTACTGATCTTTCCCCGGAGCAACAGGCTTGAAATAATCTTGGTTCACGCCGTCGTTTGTATCTTCGCTAAAATATTTATCATTCGGATCGATTGAAATTTTATTTTGCGGCAGTGGGCGTTTCAGTTGTTTTACTTTGCCAGAAGAATTGCTTTTGTTGCTGGAATCTCCGCCAAAGCCCCACGTGACTGTGGCTCCGGCATGAATCCCGACAGCGCTATTGGTTCCAATAAGCGTGTACCCGCCGAAAGTTTTTAAAGATAAATTGGAATCGAAATTGTATTTTAAATAAATTTCGCTATCAAGAAGCGTGGGATTCACGCTATCAAATTTGCGACTTCCGGCATTTACCCGCCCCGTTAAAACATCACGCAAAAATGGTTTAGCCGTATTTTCGTCATCTTTTAATGTCGCTTGCCCCGTCAGCAACCCGCCAAATTTAATATCGTCAAAGCGCAATTCTATCCCGCCTGCGTAAAGTAAAAGTGTCGAAAGCCCCTGAGTTCGATAATCAACACCGACTTGTCCGAAGGGAACTAATCCGTCGAAATCTAAGGCAGTGGTGATGATTGCTTTCACTTCATCTGCGCCGTCACTGCTTAAAGTATTATCTGTCGTCAGATCAGTTTTTTCGATGGC
>JAYTHR010000559.1:0-2380 GCA_043732425.1 Bdellovibrionales bacterium | reverse complement strand
AAGACGAAAAAAAGACCTGCATGAGGAATAAAATTTTTGGAGCTAATTTTCGATCTAAAATAATTGCTCGACAGTTCATAAGGCTTTTTCTACACTTGTTTGACTATCTTTTTAAGGAGTTTTTTTAAATGCTCAATCAACCCAATCTGAACCCAGAATCTGAATCGCATTTGCACGGTCCCCTTTTCAAAAATACCCTGCAAACGATCGATGAAGCCGCAAAATTAATTAACTGTGATCCCAATATCATGGAACGCCTTCGCCAACCTCGTCGCTGCGTAACGGTTTCAATTCCGGTGCGTATGGATGATCAGTCCGTCAAAGTTTTCACGGGCTACCGCGTGCAATACAATTCAACTTTAGGCCCTTATAAGGGCGGAATTCGCTATCATCAAAATGTAGATTTAGCCGAAGTCGTCGGACTTGCTGCCTTGATGACTTTTAAAAACTCGGTTTTAGGCTTGCCGCTAGGCGGAGCTAAAGGCGGAGTTTGCGTGGATCCAACGCGCTTATCACGTACGGAAAAACAAAATTTAACTCGTCGTTATACGTCTGAAATTTCACCATTCGTGGGACCAACAAAAGATATTCCGGCTCCGGACGTAGGGACTGATCCGCAGACAATGGCTTGGTTCATGGACACGTATTCGCAAGAACAAGGTGGCTACGCCCAACCCGGCGTCGTCACGGGAAAGCCCGTCGAAATTGGCGGTTCGCTAGGTCGAAATCACGCCACGGGTTTAGGTGTTATTTATGTTTGTGAACGCGCGATGGAAATGATCCAGATGCAAATGGCGGGATCCCGCATCGTGATTCAAGGTTTTGGAAACGTGGGTTCTTTCGCCGCAAAATTTGCTTATGAACGCGGAGCTCGCGTCACGGCTGTTAGCGATGTCACCGGAGGAATTTTTAATGGCGATGGCCTTGATGTTCCGGCTTTACTGAATTACGTAAAAGAAAATAAAGGCGTTAAGGGTTTTCCAGGATCTCAAGCCGTGACGAACGAACAGTTACTTGAGATTGAGTGCGAAGCCTTACTTCCTTGTGCCCTTGAAGGTCAAATTACGGAACACAATGCTGAGAAAGTAAAATGTAAACTGATTGTTGAAGGCGCTAACGGACCCGTGACGAATGATGCGACAAAAATTTTGCACAAACGCGGCGTTTTTATTGCTCCGGATGTTATTGCCAATGGTGGCGGTGTGATCGTTTCTTACTTTGAATGGGTTCAAGACATCATGTCCTTCTTCTGGGACGAGCATGATGTGGATTTCAAATTAAAGGGCATCATCTTAAAAGCTTTCGATGGCGTTTACAAACTTCATCAAGAGAAAAACGTGGATATGCGATCAGCAGCTTTAGCTGTTTCGATCCAGCGTTTAGAAAAAGCGATGCTGCTTCGTGGACTTTATCCTAGATAAATGAAACCGTGGTTTTTGCTTTCACCCCAGCTAGCTCATGACCTTAGCCCTTATGCTTTACAGCTTTATTCCTTACTGAACAAAAGACCAACACCCGCGTGGAAGTCTTTTGTTTGGAAAAATATTGTTTTTAAAAATCGATTAGGACTTGCCGGCGGTGTCGATAAGGATGCCGATCTGCTTTCTGTTTGGTCTGCGATCGGTTGCGGATTTGTCGAAATTGGTACCGTGACTCCGGAACCCCAGAGCTCAAATCCGGGGAAAATTTTAGATCGCAGTTTAGAAGATCAGGCTCTTTGGAACAAGATGGGTTTCCCATCAGCCGGAGCCGAGGAAGTTTACTTTAATCTGAAAAAATTTAAAGACGAAAACTCTTCACTTCCTGTTTTTGTTAATATTGGCAAAAATCGAACCACCGAAAATGCAAATGCCGCGCATGATTACGTTCAGCTTCTACACCGGTTTTATCTAGGCGCTGACGCGTTCGTCGTAAACATCAGCAGTCCCAACACTTCGGGGCTTCGTGATTTGGCACGACCTGAAAATTTAAAGTCTTTTTTGAACCCTCTGCTTGAGGCCCGCAGTTTTTTAGCCCAGCAATTTCAGGCTGAAAAACCAGTCTTACTTAAATTAAGCCCTGATCTTGAATCCGATGATTTGAAGATCATCATGGATACATGCGTGGAAAAAAATATCGACGGGTTTGTATTAACGAATACAACCCTTAGTCGCCGCACTTCGAAGGCGTTCCCCCTAGAGGGTGGAATTTCTGGGAAACCATTACAAGACTTGTCAAAGAAGGCACTTCAAATCGTTTGCAACCATTTAGGTGCCGAAAAGGGAAAAATACTTGTCGTTTCTGTCGGTGGAGTGATGACAGCCGAAGATGTTTTTGAAAGAATCGAAATGGGTGCCGATTTGGTCGAAGTTTATTCGGCTTTAATATTTGAAGGACCCCA
>JAYTHR010000558.1:0-2382 GCA_043732425.1 Bdellovibrionales bacterium | reverse complement strand
TCATGTATGCTATGGGATCGTAAGCCAGTTTCGTGCACCAGTAAAGTTCGTCCGAAGGTAGAAACGTTTCGATAAGACCAAGAAGTGATGACAGTGCGGCTCCGATTCCCATCAATAAGGGTTTGGCTTGTCCGAGTGTAACAGTTTGATATTGCATCTGCGTATTGTAGCGAATCCATTCCATGCGGTATTCAATCCACACATGCGACAAAAGCCGACGAAGCTCTGTTTCATCATCATCTAAACAAACATCTTGCATGCTTTGGATCAATGAATTTATTTTGTAGTTAAAATACTTGGTCAGGCTAGATTCGTCATCTGCGCTCAAAGAAAGTGAAGTCATCATTTCAGAAAATTCAGCCAAAATAGTCTCTGATTTTAGTTTAGCAATGAGTGAATCTTTCACTGGTTGGAGTATCATTAAAAAACCTTTCTGAGAATTTGGGTAGAAAAAACATCCGCCGCATTTAAAATTCAGCAAACATTTCACTTGTCCTAAATAGAATATCGGACATTGTTACTCCGCAACTTAATTTTTAAAGTTTTAATTTTTACGGTTCGCAGCAGCGCCTGGTCAAAGGTCTAAATAGGCAGTTGCTTAGCTAAAACTGAAAGAAAAGATCTGACTAAAGTCTTAGATTATGGAGTGACCCCAGTTTTATTGGACACAGTTAAAGGCTCACAGTTTCTTTGTACTCGAGCGGGCTCCGCATGCTCCGTACAGGGTCTGTGGCGTACTTAATACTTTAGACGAGTCCAAGCTCACGGCGCTATGGAACCTGCGTCCATAAAAAGCCGTTTCAGAAGTACTGGATTCTGACTGGCCTTGTAAATTTGAATGAGCTTTTTATTCAAATTGAAAATTTAAAAATAAAAAACTAGCGGCGTTTGTAAAATTGAGCGCCGTTTGCATTTGTAACAAGGGGCGCGTTCCAGGTTCCTTGTCAAATAAGTGACATTATAGTGCCCATTAGCAATCTATGTCTGGTAGGCAAATGCCGTAAGTTGGCCAGAATTGATATGTGTCCGCAATCATGGACGCATTACCGGCCATACCCTTAGTTTTGCGCATAATGTGCTGTCAGCAGTGATCATGACCAAGCTTTAAAGATTTGGTTTTTAGTTAGATGCCCTACATTTCTCAATTCTAGTGTACACAAGAGCTATTTGTCCTAAAGTTCTTACAAAAGAAATGGTTTTTCATTGGATAAATATCCAAATCATCATGCTGACTGTTGCAATAAGGAATTATATGAAGAATTTGAACAAGTTCGTTATGGAAAATTGGGAAATTCAATTTGAAGAAAAAATCCGCGAGATTGCGACTTCGGAAGATCCAGCGCACGATTTATTACATTTCAAGAGGGTCGTGAAAACTGCAAAGAGATTATGTGAAATAGAAAAAGCAAATTTTGAAGTTGTGGTGCCAGCAGCATGGCTTCATGATTTTGTGATCGTTGCAAAAAATGATTCCAAACGTTCACAAGCGTCAAAGTTGTCGGCCGAAGCTGCGATTAATTTTATTTCCTCGATTGGATATCCTGATCAGTATTTTGCAAATATCGCCCATTCAATTGAAGCTCATAGCTTTAGTGCGAATATAGAAACCAAAACAAAAGAGGCAATGATTGTTCAAGATGCTGATCGTCTAGACGGACTTGGGGCAATTGGTATTGCACGTTGCTTTGCGACAGCAGGAGTTTTAAAACGCCTATTTTATGAATTAGAAGATCCTTTTTGCGCAAAAAGAATACCTAACGATCAAATTTACACAATCGATCATTTCTATCAGAAACTTTTTAAAACTGCAGAAACCTTGAAGACTGAGGCTGGCAAAAAAGAGGGCCTGTTGCGAATCAAGAGTATGAAAGAATATTTGAATTCGCTTAGTCGAGAACTTTGAACTAAACCACTTGTTTCACTTTGGTTACATGCAAAATAGCTTCACGCCTGCGAGCAGGGTTTAAAAGTTTCTCATCGGAAATTCTTTTAATATTTGATTGTCAATCGAAAGAGCAGCCACTAATTTTTTTAATCGCTAATTTTTGATTTCAAGCACTTTAAGTTTTTTTGATTAGGAAAAATCCTTGATTATATTACGGGAGTTACGTTAAATTTCTGATTTCACAAGCTTGAATTAGAAGCTTCAATTTTTTTGGCACTGGATCTGCGGGCAAGAGCAGTTGGGGATTGAAATGGCACTAAAAATTAAATTTTCTTTACTCATAGGTATTTCTATTTTATTCACAGTCTTAAGAGCCGAGGCCTTACCAGCATTTGCAAGGCGTGAAAATGTTTCCTGCACGATGTGCCATACGAATGGAAGTGCTGCCCACTTAACTGAATTCGGTTATATGTACCGGCGTATGGCTTTTCATTGGC
>JAYTHR010000557.1:0-2391 GCA_043732425.1 Bdellovibrionales bacterium | reverse complement strand
ATTTCTGAGGATAAAATCAAAGAAGTTCAGGATTTAGCAAGAAAGACTTTTACTACCCTTGGGTGTGATGGCTTAGCTCGAGTTGATTTCTTTATGAATAAAAATGGAGAATTAGTTGTTAACGAAATTAACACTTTGCCCGGATTCACCCAAATTTCAATGTATCCTAAAATGTGGGAAGCTTCCGGGCTTAAGTATTCAGATCTGATCAGCGAGTTGATTCATTTAGCTTTCGAAAAGTATAATTTGGATCGAAAACTAAAATTGGATTTTACCTAACTTAATCGTTGATGCATTTTACTTTTTGATCGTGAAGATAAAGACAGCTGAGCTGATTCATTCCCGGTTCTCCTTTTTGACCTAGTTCACCGACTTCACCTTCTACCCCAGTGCCTCCAGGCTTGGCTGCGGGACAAGTTTTAACTACACCGGCATGACCCAGAAAACCTTGCGTCGGAAATCCCATTTTTTTAAGGTATGTCTGTAAATCATTGTTCGCGCCGTCGCCTGCATACCCCCCGTCTCCGCCGACTCCGCCGCGCCCTCCGGGGCTTCCATTCCCGAAACTTCCGGGCAGAGTCGAGATCGATACTTTTAAGGAATCTGATTCATTGTAAAGCGAAAGACTTCCTGAATTACCGCCTACTTTTCCGTTATTTCCGGAAAATCCATTCAGACCCCTACCGCCGGAAATCCCATCGGTAGGGGTCTTTACGCAGTCGTATGGCAGATTTCCACAGAAAGGTTCCGTTGTGGATTCCAAAAAGTTAGGATTACATTGTGCAGGTTTAAATTCAGCCGAATTTCCCGGAGCGCCGGGTAAGCCCTTTTTTGTGATATCAGGCTCTTTTGCCGAGCTGCCGTTTCCACCGTTTTCCCCTTTCATCACTACACTTAGCAATCCCGTGCCAGCCAGGACAGACAAAACGATTTGGCCGCCAGATTTTCCATTTTGATCAAGTGTCGCGCGCGCATCAAGCGGGAAACTTTGAATGATTCCACCCGATGAAGTGATATTTTGAATAACAACTTGCCCCGAGTAATCGTTTAAAAACAGGTGTTTTTGCTCGCTGATTTCTAAATTGCTAATATAAATAACTTTTGTTTTTGAATTTAATTTATATTTTTCCGCCAAATTTAAATCTTCTGTTATTTTTAGATCTAGAATCGGTAGAACTTCAACCTCACCCAATAAAATAGATTGATTACTCAATTTTGAATAAAATTTATAACTTACTTTATTTTGTGCCGTCAGAAAATCTTTCCATTCACCTTTATCATCGAAATGGATCAACTTTTGTTCTTCTTTTTCGTCTTTTTTAACCATCAGAATTTCGGCGGGCCAGTCGGCTGAGGCTAAAAAGCGAACTGCAGGTAATGCCTTTTCGTCTTCGCTGATCTCGTATTCGTAATCGAGCTCGGTTCGTTCATTGACGAACGGTTTCTCCACTTTCACTTCTTGGGTTTGAACCTGAGCTACAGGCTTCGGGGATTCTTCCTCTTTTTTTTTCAGTTTCATGCACGATGAGACTGTCATAAAAGCAACCGCCATTAAAATTTTATGTTTCATTTATTCCTCCGTTAGGTTTTGACGGCGCTGCAAGCTTTGAGACGCTTTTTTATTTTGCTGAATGGCCAAAGGGTTCGACCAACGGACTTAAGTCTGTGGCCGGATTTTGCAGAGTAATGCAGGAAGCGCACATCAGTAACTGCTCTATTATGGAAGTACTGAATAACAGGAGATATTATGAAAGCCGTTCAATATTATGAAAAAGTCGCAACCTCAAAACAGAAGGCTTACGTGCAGCTACAATGTCACTGTGTTCTCTGCAATTCATCTTTAGAGCTTCAATTTGAATCGATCACTCCATTGGAAATAAAAGAAGTCGCACATTGTCCTCAGTGTGAAATTCGAACACGTGCTAAGACACACAGTATTCAGTGAATTTAAGTCATTTTTTTGACGTTTGAAAAAAATGCGCCAAAAGCGCGGTAATCTTGTAAACCATAGGCCGATTGTTTGACGCCTTGTAGGGGCTGATGAATTTCAACAGACCACTTATTTTTACATACTAAAGCCACTTCAAGCTGTTCTGCGATTTTAGGAATTTTACTTTCATCTGACCAAATGTGGGCAGCCTGGCCGTAGTAAGAAACATTTGAGTATTTTGCAATGTCGAACGGATATTTGACGACGCTTAAAATAAATAAAGGGGCTACGACTTGATCTTGCTGGAGGGTCGAACAGTTCGACATATCCTTCGTAAATGTCGGCCTCAGAAAACACGTGTTTTGATTTTCTGTGAATTCCCACGGGGGTTGAATTAATCGAGCTTGATCTTTTTTTGCCAGATTTTCAATTTCTGCAAAGTTTGAAAAAGATTCTGCACG
>JAYTHR010000556.1:0-22403 GCA_043732425.1 Bdellovibrionales bacterium | reverse complement strand
TTCGTGGAATAATGTCTGTTGGTACAATTTCAGAGTACTGCGGAACCAGCAAAATATCGTCAAAGGTTAGCGCTAATTCAAACGATCCCGAAATTTTTGAATCCACAAATTCCCCTTTTTCTTAAAAGTGACGCCATCTTAAAGTACTGACTTATGGTATTTCTTTTTAGAGCTTATTTGTACCACGTTTTATAAAGAAGATAATTATCGGCCGAATGTTCCAAAAATTGGATCTCGTTGTCCGCTAAAGGCCGTATCCACTTAGCAGGTCTGCCCATAATTAATGATTTTTCTGGAAACTTCTTGCCTTCTGTCACTAAACTGCCGGCACCAACGACACATTGCGCGCCGATTTCGGCTCCGTCCATGATAATCGATCCCATGCCGATCAAACAGCGATCCCCGATCTGACATCCGTGTAAAATCACAGAGTGGCCAATGGTCACGCGATTTCCCACGATACACTTGTATTTGCCGAAGGTCCCATGAAGAACACTGTTGTCCTGAATATTTGTTTCAAAGCCAATTTCAATCGGCATGACATCAGCTCGAATCGTCGTGTTTGGCCAAATCGATGACCTTTTTCCGATGTGCGCATCACCAATGATCTGTGCACTTTCAGAAATGTAAACGTCCTCAGCAATTTTGGGCGAAAAACCCCGGGCAGAAATCAGTGGCATAAATCCTTACATTAAATACGTATGGTGGCGCTGAAGTGTTCCTGGGTTTTCTTCTAAACCTTTTGCGATTCCCACGATTTCGGCACTCATGATTTTTGATTTTTCGATATATGCTTTGGTCGCATAAATCGGAATTTTTAAATGGATACAGAGGCTCATCACTTCGTCGGCGCGAAATTTCATGCTTTGGTAAATCGGATGCTTTGCCATGTACAACCGAACGAGCTGGTGTACACCTTTAATTTCAACGAACACGCAGCGCTCAAGTTGAATGTCTAAACTTTGCAAAAGCTTTTCAGAAAACTTGTGCATCGAAACCGGTAACCCTGAGTGGCTGGACTGAGTTAACGTTACGCCGGCTTCGAGCTGATTGATAGCTACGGGTAATACAAATTCTCCGGTTTCGTCTTTAAGAATTAGAAAAGGTCTAGCCGCTTCATTTGAAAGTGAAAGCCCGTAAGGATTTAGAAGTATTAAATCCTTTTCTTCAAAATCAACGCGCTCATCTTGGGGTTTTAAAAACAAAAAATCGGGGTGTATCATTGAACTAATTCTCCACGCATGTTATTCGGAAAAGCTTGAGTGATTCGTACCGGGACGGTTTTTCCAATCAGGCTTTCTGATCCTAAGAAATGCACTGATTTATTCTGAGTGCTTCGTCCGTAAAGCTTTCCCTGTTCATTCTTTTTCTCTACAAGAACTTGCAGAGTTTGACCTTCGTATTTTTTTACTAAGGCAAAGGCCATTTTTTCATGGGCATCGAACAATCGATTCAGCCGTTCATTCTTAACGGCTTCCGGCAACTGACCTTCAAATTTTGCGGCTTTTGTTAACGGTCTTGGGGAATACATAAACGCATAGATCGTTTCAAACTGAAGCTCTTCGACGAGGCTGATGGTTTCTGAAAATTCGTCCTCTGTTTCACCAGGGAACCCAACGATGATATCCGAGGATAAGACTAAATTAGGAATATATTTTTTCATAAGATTAATTTTATTAATGTATTCTTCGCGCGTGTAGCCGCGATTCATTAATTCTAAAATCCGACTGTTCCCGCTTTGAAAAGGCAGATGGACATACTCACAAATTTTACTTTGGTTATCAGCCATGACATGCATAAGTTTTTCATTAAAATCTTTCGGGTGCGACGTGGTGTAACGAATCCGTTCAATGTCGGTATCTTTCGCCACTTTCGCTAATAAATCGGCGAAATCTGAACCATCGTCTGACTTATAAGAATTCACATTCTGACCTAGCAAAGTGACTTCTTTAGCGCCCCGTAAAACCATGTTACGAACATCTAATAAAACATGATTCAGCGGCCTAGATTTTTCACGACCCCTAGTAAATGGAACGACACAAAAAGAACAAAAATTATCGCAGCCTTTCGTGATATTCACAAAAGTGGAAACACCCGGGTTTCGAACTAAGGTTTCAATATGATAAGGGGCGCGGTGTTCAAACCGAGCGTTCACAATGCGGCCATTCGTGGTGAAAACGTCGGCCACGATTTGCGGAAGCATATCGATATTGTCAGTTCCAAAAACAAAATCGATCATCGGCTGCGTTTTGATCAGGTTTTCTTTTTCTTGCTGACCAACACAACCACCGACTCCGATTTTAAGATTTGGATTTCGATCTTTTAATTTACGATAGGAGCCGACCTCAGAATAAACTTTATGTACCGGCTTTTCGCGAATGGAGCACGCATTGATGATAATTACGCTGGCTTCTTGGGGAGTACTAACAATTGTAAAGTTAGCCATCTCGAGCAGCGTGTGCATTCGTTCAGTGTCATTCACATTCATTTGGCAACCGTATGTAGAAACGTAAACTCCACGGCCTAAACCGATATCTTGGTTCACCACGGCCGACGGCGCAGTGCTTTCCGACGCGGTTACAGGCTCGCTCACAAAATCGCTTCCCGATTCGTTCCCTGTCACATCCGCTAAATCTGTCGCCAAATCATTACTAATTTCAGTCATATTTTAATTTTCCAATTGTTTCTTAAGATGCTTTTGAGTTATAGAAACAGATTGAATTTCAGTCAACAGAAGGTCTTCAAAATAAATTACCTTTTACCGAAGGAAAATGCCCATGTACCCACGAAAAAAAGAGTCTAAAAAATGGAGCGCGATCCCCGTCGAATTTTCAAATCAAATTAAGACGGCCATCGAACAAAATTTCCAGAGTTTTCTGACGAATAAGAGCGTTAAAGTCGAAGGCCGCATCTATCCGAGTGAAATTGTGCTTCGCGTTGGACTGCATCAAAAAGGCGAACTTCGCCATCGTAATTTTGAAGTTTCCTTAGACCATTCTTCCATTCAACAAAATACTGTAGAAAAAATTCACTTAGCTGTCGATGCCATAGGCAGTCTTATGCTGGAGTACTTCGAAGATGAAGAAGCGCAGCAAGACTTACCCTACACCTGGCGTGAAATTCCGTTTGAAAAGCAAAAAGTTTGGTTTCAGTTTACCACCGAAAATCCGGACCTAGAAATGGAAGCCAACAAATTGTTGGGAATTACGAACGACAGTTTAATTCATGACGAAGAAGAATCTGAAGAGAAATCTGCGGAATCAGAAAAATTAGATTTCACAACACCGCAGATTTTTAAATCGAACTCAAAAACTAAAAAAGGCTCGCTTCACTAAATACCGGCAAACAAGCGTTCGATCACTTCAGGCTTTGACGTTTTCAGATAATCGTAAAGATTTAAATGTAAATCTGTTCCTTTTTTCCGAGCGCTTTTAGCCGCATCAATCACCGCTTTGTTCAACTTATAGAACCCAGGCAGAACATTTTCTGAATCCAGAATAATGTTATTAATTTTCTCATCGTAGCTGACTTTAAACTCTTCGTATTTCACGACAAGATCATTCAAAACGTAGTGATTTTCCTTCTGAACTAAAGACTGAAAAGCTCTGAAACCAATTTTTTGATCGACGTAGGCCTTAAATATTTTATTAGCTCCGTACATATTGCTCGCGCGTAACGTTGGCGTGACGTAACGCCCTTTCTCAACGGCGAATTCCTTTCGAATATTAGGAATTTCACGGCCATCTAAATCAATCAACGCTAAAATTTCACGAAGAATAACACTGACTCCGTTTTTATCTGAGTGATTGAAAATCATATGACCGACACCGGGTTCAATGGTCGTGACGGCATTTTTAAAATGCGTTTTAAAAGCAGCGGCTAAGTCATACGTATTATCGCCGATGGGACCCTTCGATGATCCACCCACCGGGGCTGGAACGTATTCCTCGCGATTGCCCGACATCATTCGATATTTAAAGTTAGGATTGATAACGGTGGGATCATTTTTTCCGTTTGTTTTGTTCCACGTGAATTGCTGAGACATCGTCCCCGCCCACGTCCCGGCCAGGCGATTCTCTTGAACGTCACCCCCGAAATTCATTTTCGAAGTGTGTTCGTCATACCAATCTGAAAGCGTTTTATTAAATCCTGCCGGCGATAAAGCAACGGCGCCATTGATCGCAAACGGATTTCTAGTCACGTATTCTGAAATGACATCAGGACCAAACGAATGGCCCACCATGTAGACCGGCTTTCCTGACTTCTTCATTTCCTTCACAATTCTATCTAACCAGTTCATGAAGTAATCGGCATCATTAAATTGTTCTCGCGTAGGGCCCTCTGCATGAAAGGGCATGTCGAAACTAACCGTCGAAAAACCCAACGCAGATAGTTGGTTCATGGCTCCGTAAAAGTTTTTCCCGCTGGAAGCCATCGTTCCGGATCCATGGACGAAGATAAAGACCGCTTTTGCATTTGGGTCTACGTAAGGAATTTCGCCTTTCGCGTTCATTCCGCCCGTTCCGGAGTAATACATGCGGGTCTCAAAGCGTTCATCAAATCTGGAAATAGCGACACCCATCGCTAAAGCTTGCTTTTGTTCGGGTAAAACCGTCATCGGTTTTTCAAAGCGAATGGGCTGTTCGTTGTTTTTTCCAAAACGGTCATACCAGTAAGTTCTTCCGTTCGGGGTCGAAGCTTTAAAGTAATCCTGACACATCACTTGCGAATAAGTGATGGAGGTAAATAATAAACCCGATAATAAAATCAACCTTTTCACGAAGAGCCTCCTTGCGTTCGACAGGTGAAGAACTTTTCTACATCCCGCTGAGCGCTGTTAATCCTGTTTCAACTTAAAACTTGTTAAAGCATAATTAAGGCCAGATTATTTGTGTTATCGATCTCAAAATGAAACAGATGGCGTTTCGGCCATCTGTTTTGGTGATCATGTCCTAAGTAATAAATTTCTTAACTCAGAGCTGAGCTTTAGTAATCGCTGTCGTCATCCATACCCGGAGCATCGCCAATTCCGCGAATTTCATCGGTAAATGATTGCACTTCATCATCAGATTCTGATTCATTCAGTGCTGATTCATCGATTTCTAATTCTTGAATAACGGACAGGAAATCTTTTTCAGTTTTCAAATCTTTTTTAATCACATCGACAAATTTATCAGGGTAACGAGCCATCAACTCTTCAACATACTTTTCTAACTTGCCATCAAGAAGGATGTGTTTTCGGGTTTGAATCTTCTTCCACAATAATAAATAATGGTAACGACAATAGCCTTCCACCGTTGAAATCTGATCACAATCGCGAACTTTGCAGAGCCTGCGGCCTTCAGAATCCGTTAGATAAATTTCTTCATCTTTAACTTCGGTGTCCGTGTCATCTAAAACCAGATCGTTAATGTCGATATCGTCTTCTTCGACAGCTTTCAGATCTTCTTCGTATTCAGCAATTTCACTTTCGCCAAAATCATCGCCGACGATATCGTCTTCGAAATCATCTTCTTTTTTCTCTACTTTTTTGGCCTTAGATTTTGCTTTACTATCAGGCTTAGCTGGTTTTGGTGGCGCCTTCGCAGAAACCACAGTATTGGCTTTTGCGTTATGAGTAGGCGCTGGTTTGGCTTCAACGACTTTGATAGTCTTGCCAACTGTCACTTTTTTAGCGTCTTTTAATGGTTTAATTTCAACTTTTTTAGGCAATACTTTTGCCTTAACTACTGGAGTTTGCTTTTTAGCCTTAACTACAGGCTTTTTAGCAGGTTTTTTGATTTCTTTTTTTGCACTTTTTGGCTTTGCAGCCGTTTTCTTTTTTGCCATATCAAGTACCCTTGTTTGAATCAAAGTAAACTGTCAATAGCTTTTTATAAAAAATTTCAAAGCTCATTTCACTGTTTTTTAATTATTCGACACACCCCTAGCTTGAAAGCTTTTTTCAAAGTGCTAACCTCAACTTTTAATTTTTTTTAAACTGAACTTACTGAAGGGAATTTGTATGGAAAAAGTTGTCCTCGTCGCCGCAAGTCGTACGGCTGTTGGAAGTTTTCTAGGTGCTTTATCAACTGTGGCCGCACCAAAATTAGGGGCCGTCGCCATTAAATCTGTACTTGAAAAAGCAAATTTAAAAGCTCACGAAATCCAAGAACTTATTTTTGGACAAGTTCTAACAGCTGGGGTCGGTCAAGCTCCCGCACGGCAAGCGGCACTAGGTGCGGGGCTTTCGAATTCAACTCCGTGCACGACGATTAATAAAGTCTGCGGCTCTGGCCTAAAAGCCGTGATGATGGCTGCCGATTCCATTCGCCTAGGGCACACCACAATTGCCATCGCCGGGGGACAAGAAAATATGTCTTTAGCTCCGCACTTGTTAGAAAATTCACGTCATGGTTTTCGGATGGGCTCAGTCACGATGACGGACTCCATGGTTAAAGACGGTCTTTGGGATCCGTACAATAATTTTCATATGGGATCAGCCGCAGAGATTTGTGCGCGCGAATATGCTTTCACTCGTGAAGCTCAGGATCAGTTTGCGGTGGATTCTTATAAAAAAGCGCAACTAGCGATTTCCGAAGGGCGCTTTAAAACTGAAATTGCACCCGTTACTATTGAAGGCAAAAAAGGTTCGGTCAGTATTGATACCGACGAAGAACCTGGAAAAGCCATGTTTGAGAAAATGCCAGGATTAAAACCTGCGTTTGAAAAAGATGGAACTATTACGGCAGCTAACGCCTCAAAAATTAATGACGGCGCGGCAGCTATTTTGATGATGAGTGAAAGCGAAGCTAAAAAACGCGGTTTAGTACCACTAGCTACCATCGTTTCTTACGCCTCATTTGCGCAGGAACCGAAATATTTTACAACGGCACCCGTAGGCGCGATTAAAAAATCGTTGGAAATGGCGTCTTTAAAAATTTCTGATATTGATTTATTTGAAATTAATGAAGCCTTTGCGAATGTCACGATGGCGGCGCAAAAAACGTTAGAAATTCCTATGAACCGCATCAATGTGAACGGTGGAGCTATTGCCATCGGTCACCCGATCGGCGCTAGCGGAGCCCGCATCTTCACAACGTTGATTCACGCCATGAAAGCGCAAGCTGCGAAGCGGGGTTTAGCGACTTTATGTATCGGTGGCGGTGAAGCGGTGTCCGTGGTGATTGAATCTTACAAGTAGAGCTTTTTCTTAAAAGTAAAAGGACGGTTCAAAATGTCTAAAAAAGTATTCGCCAATGCGAAGTCCGCTTTAGAAGGTGTCAAAGATAATATGACCATCTTAGTTGGTGGCTTTGGTCTTTGCGGGATTCCGGAAAACAGCATCGAAGCATTACGAGATTCGGGAGTTAAAAATTTGACCTGCGTTTCTAACAACGCTGGCGTCGATGATTTTGGTTTGGGCTTACTTTTACAAACTCGCCAAATTAAAAAAATGATGTCTTCTTATGTGGGCGAAAATGCCACCTTTGAAAAGCAATTTATGTCGGGTGAATTGGAATTAGAATTCTGCCCGCAGGGAACGTTAGCGGAACGACTGCGCGCCGGCGGCGCCGGAATTCCCGGCTTCTACACCCCAACCGGTGTGGGAACTAAAATCGCCGAAGGAAAAGAAGTTAAATCGTTTGAAGGTCGTGATTACATTTTAGAACGAGGTATCATCGGAGATTTCGCGTTAGTCAAAGCCTGGAAGGGTGATAAATTTGGAAATTTAATTTTTCGTAAAACAGCCCGCAATTTTAATCCGCTTTGTGCCGCCGCTGGAAAAATTACAGTCGCCGAAGTCGAAGAACTTGTTGAAATCGGCGACTTAGATCCCGAACAAATTCACACGCCCGGAGTCTACGTGCAGCGAATTTTTCAAGGCGTTAACTACCAAAAGCGTATCGAACAACGAACTGTGCAAAAATAAAACTTTTTCATTTTTAAGGATAAGATTATGCCATTAACACGCGAACAGATTGCTCAGCGGATTGCTCAAGAAGTTGAAGATGGATTTACGGTGAATTTAGGAATTGGAATTCCGACCCTAGTCGCTAATTATATTCCATCATCAAAAAGCGTTATGTTACAAAGTGAAAATGGGCTTTTAGGAATGGGCCCTTTTCCAGTTTCAGGAAAAGAAGATGCTGATTTAATTAACGCTGGAAAACAAACAATCACCACGATTCCTGGAGCCAGTTTTTTTAGTTCCGCAGATAGTTTTGCGATGATTCGTGGCGGTCATATTAATCTAACAGTTCTAGGTGCCATGGAAGTTGACCAAGACGGTAGTATCGCGAATTGGATGGTCCCTGGTAAAATGATTAAAGGTATGGGCGGAGCCATGGATCTAGTCGCTGGTGCTAAAAACGTGATCGTGGCTATGCAACACACGGATAAAGAAGGGAATTCGAAACTTCGCACAAAGTGCACACTTCCGCTGACGGGCGTTCATTGCATCAAAAAAATAGTTTCTGATTTTGGGGTCATCGATATCACGAAGGATGGCTTTGTTCTTTTAGAATATGCTCCGGACATGACCGCCGAACAAGTTCTTAAAGCCACCGAAGGAAGAATGACTATTCATCCCGAGTGCAAAAAGATGATTTTTTAATATTTCACAAACCTATTCGATATTTTTTAGCGGCGCAAAGCGAAGGGGTAATTTATCATTACCCGTTTTTTTAAACTCTTCACCACCCAGCACATGAACATGAATCGCATTGGTTTTTCCATGATCCGCAATGGGCTGACCTAGCGTCAGAATAATGCGCTCGCCCGTCTTTGCCAGTCCATTTTCGATCAGTAATTTTTCAACTTGAAACAAAATATCTTTTAAACTTTCATAAGGTTTCAAATGTAGAGTTTGAAGTCCCCATAGAATCTCTAGGCGATTTAAAACCGCCAAATCTTTTGTCATCGCTACGATTTGCGCTTTCGGTCTAAAGCTCGCGATGATCTGAGCTGTTTTACCTGTCGTTGTCAGGCAAACAATAGCTGAAGCATTTAACTTTAACGCCGTTAAAGCAGAACTGGCCGCAATGGCTGCAGGTGTGCTTAACAGTTCATTATCTAAAGAAATTTTATAATAATTTTCTTCGCTTTTTTCGACCTCAAGAATAATTTCGTGCATGGTGCGAATCGCTTTGAAGGGAAAGCGGCCGCTAGCGGATTCTGCCGATAACATCAAAGCATCTGTTCCATCCAGTACAGCGTTAGCAACGTCCGTAATTTCAGCCCGCGTGGGACGAGGATTTTCGACCATCGAATCTAGCATCTGCGTTGCGGTGATGACCGGCTTACCCAGTTGGTTAGATAATTTAATAATTCTTTTCTGCTCGCGTGGAAGGCGACTTTGTCCGATTTCAACGGCTAAATCTCCGCGTGCTACCATGACGACATCGCTAAGACGAATGATCTCCTCTAAATTTTCTAAAGCTTCTAACATTTCGATCTTGGCAACTATTTTTGCCGGTGACTGATGGCTTTCGATAATTTCTCGCAGTTGGCGGATATCTTTTCCGTGGCGCACAAAGCTCAGCGCGATGTAATCGACCCCTTGAGCTAACCCAAATTCTAAATCAATTTTATCTTTCGCCGTCAGCGCTTCGACCGGTAAATTAATGCCGGGAAGATTCATTCCTTTGCGGTTTTTCAATACCCCGCCATATATGACCCGGGCCTGAAGCGATTTTGCCTCGACGGATAAAACTTCAAGTTCAATGAGTCCGTCGTCGATTAAAATGTGGTTCCCTTTTTTACAAGCTAAGCAGAGCTCTTTAAAATCACTTGGAATGAGTCCTTCTTTACCGACGACATCTTCAATCGTGACGGTCACAATTTGCTCGGACACCAGAGTAATAGAACCTTTTTCGAATAATCCAACGCGCACTTTAGGTCCCTGCAGATCTTGCAGAATCGTTACCGGCGCTTTCAATTCTGCTGAAATTCGTCTTAAATTCTGAATGACTAAGGCGTGTTCTTCATGCGTGCCGTGACTAAAATTAAGTCGGGCCACATTCATTCCCGCTAAGATGCATTTTTTTAAATTTTCTGGGTCACGAGATGCGGGACCAATGGTAGCAACAATTTTTGCACGGCGATGAAATAACATAGCTTGTAGACTAAGTCTTTAGCGGTAGAAAGTCCTGTAAAAAAATTCCTCTCGGACTTTTTTTAAACTTTGCTGATCTCGGTTGAACTCTTGCTTCTTTTTGAGTTCCCTGAGCTCGACCGAGGCGATGGCTCTTTTCAAGACCTTTGTCTGGACGTCGGCCTGACTGATCAGTTCTTTTTTCCAACTTTGTTCGATAGATTGAACGAAAGCTTTGAAAGTTTGACGACTAGAAAAAAAATGCGAAACGTATTGCAGCAATTCGTTTTTTTCTAGAAAGACTGTTTTAAAAAGCACGCTGTTCGCTTGGACTTCGGACAGGCTGTAGTTCGCTAAGATGAAGTTTTTCAAGTTTAGAACGTATAGATTTTTTTCTTTCTTTTCAATAAGGGCATTCTCGGCGGTAATGACTACGCCGTCTATTTTCAAATCCTGATAGTTATTTTCTAATTGAAATCCACCCTTTAAAAGCGAAAAAACAGCGCCTTGATCAAACGAATCCCATTGAATCAGAGTGTCTTTGTTGGCCCGAAACCGAGTTTGATTTAAAACTAAATCCTGCGGCTGAGATTGGATTTTTAATAGACACGGAACTTTTTTTTCTGAAAAACATTTTTCTGGTACTTCAAGAACCTGGGCTACTGACGTTAACCCGTAAAGCCCAAAAAGTAAGACCAGACGCAAAATTTTCATATTAGAGCTTTTTCTTTTCCGCTTTAGTCAGACGGGAAAGCACCGTTTTATCGTGAGCAAATTCAGTTCTAACGATGTGGATGACGCTTTCGGCTTCTGAAAAACGCTTCAGACGCCTATAAATTTCGGAAAGCTCGACCAGGGATTCACCCGCCCATTTTGATTCTGGGAATTGACTGACTAAGCTTTCAATTTCCGAAAAGCATAGGCTTTCTTTTAGCTTCAAGTGACAGTAGACCATCGATTTTTGAAACATCGCTTCCGCTAATAATTCAGAGTCGGCCGACGTCGTCATAATTTTTTGGGCCGTAGCCATGATCGCTTCCCCATTTTTATTAAGAACAGCTGTGTGCAATTGGCTTTTATACAAATCATCAAATGAAATTTGTTTTTTTAACTGAATACTGGCGATGTGGCGTGAACTTCCTTTTTCCGTGGCCAAAGCTTGTTCTGACTGCAGGCGAATAGATTCATTAGCCACTGTAAGTTCCGTTATTTTTCGCTCTAACACCTGAACTTTTTGTTGCTCAACAGTAATTCCCGAAAGGTGATAGTCCAGCGCAAAATAGCTACTGCATAAAATACAAAAAAGAAACAACACTAATGTAAAAAAAGGATCGACTCTTTGCATACGTGTCTCATCGGCATAGACTTGACCAAGGTTTAATCGTTTCATTTTGATACATTTTTTTGCACATTGATTATTTTAATTAAAAACCATCGAAATAAGTCCTACTGAATTGCGCCAAGGAATGACTTTATAAAGCAATTTAATTAGCCTTACTTGATATGAATAAAGCCGAACTGGTCTCTGCTATTTCGATCCATGCCAAACTTACGAAAACGCAAGCGGAAAAGTGTCTTGATAGCACCTTAGCGGTTATTCAAAAAATAGTTTCTCAAGGCGAGGAAGTTAAAATCGTCGGTTTCGGAAGCTTTTGCAAAACCGAAAGAAAACCAAAAACGGGACGAAACCCAAAAACCGGACAGACCTATAAAATTCCTTCAACTTACGTTCCCCGCTTCAAACCCGGAAAAGAATTTAAAGATTCCGTGAAATAAATCTGAGTTAAACACCCTCCCTTAAAGCTGATCAAATTTACTCTTAAATGGCATGGGCCATGACTCGATAAGTTCTAAAGCTTCAAAGTACGCTTCTTTAAATTGCGTGGTCTGTAAATCTTTAAAAATAATCCGCTGATCTTGCGGAAGTTTTAAATGCTTTTTGTGAAGGGCAAAATAAAACTTCTCTCCCATAATGCCGCCTAGGATTTGGGCCGCAATCACATAGCTTTTTTTTTTATAAATTTTCGCATGAATTGCGTTGGTATGCTTTGATCTATCCGCAAAATTAAATCGCATCTCACTTAGTTTTTGATTCAGAGCTAACATGAGCGCTTGTTTTCCACGATCATCGAACTGCTCTTTTTGAAGGGCCGAGCGAATATCCTGAAGGGTGTCGGATTTTCTCTTAGGGTTAGCAATCTTACTGCAAAGATAAGTTACCATTTCTAGCCAAATTAGCTTTAAAAAATCCTTTCGCGGATCACTTATCGTTTTTAAAAAGCCCTTTTTCATAAAGTACAGGTACTGAGCCGCAACCTTAGAGACATGGTTAACCGAAGGCCTAGCCAAATAGGCACATTGTAATTCGGGAACATAAAATGATAAACCCTCTTGAACACTTTCTAACAGTCTTTTTTTAATCAAAGGGGATAACTTTTCGAGTTGTTCAAAAAAAGTTTCATCCAGCGATGAATAAACAGAAAGGGCCGAAGTATCAATAGTAAGCCCTAAAGATTCTGCCAAAAGGTGAACAGAATGAGCCACGCTGTCAGTTAGATCGTGCTCTGCGCTTTTAATTCGTTTGTCATAACCACTTTCCAGATACAACAAATAATCTTGCCACTTAACCCAGGGCGGAAGGACATTCAGGGCCCACGCAGTATCCGTCAACTTAACGACATCCGTTGTGGCTTCTTTGTGCTCTTCCATTATTTTGAAATAAATAATTTCAGGAGTCTGATAAACAACGCACAAATCCACTTTCGAAATTCTTTTTTTGATTTGGCGAGGCAGATGTGCGGCTGCCAAATGTAAATCCCCATACTGAATGAAAATTTGCTTTTCGGGAAACTCACGCGCAATTTTCTGAATCACCTCGGCTGAGGCTTCGTCCCGACCCTTCAGTGAACTTTTTCCACTTTGCGTGTTGATTCCAAACACCATAGCCTTATTTTGTTGAGCCCACTTAAATAAAGGACGGTAATTTTCCCATGGGAATGACCAGTTTTTTTTCCACTGCACGCGGCTCAGGAAATCTTTTTCACTTAAGACCCCTGAAATAAATTGATCAATAAACTCTTGATCCTCTTGATATAAACACTCAACACACAACACCACTTTAGTATTCATCTTTCGCAGAATTCTGAGTAAACCCCGCGAGGACTGCTTCAGCGCGTGAAAATCTCCGACAAGAACAATTTGTGCTTTTTTAAGTCGATTTAAAAACTGCTTTTTCTGAACTAGGGTATAGTGATAGCGGCTGAGTTCGGTCTCGTAGGTTTTACGATACACGCGTAACTGTGAAGATTCCCGCCCTAAGATCGCTTCAACCCGAAATCTGACGGAAAAATAAAAATCTTTTCTAATTTGAGCTAATCGCGTCGAATCCATACTTTTTTTCTACTTTTCTTCTACTTTTTTAAAACAAGTGTTGATTTCAAACAGGAAAGACAAAAAAATAAACCCATGAACAAAAAATTAAATGCCCTTCTACTGACTCTTCTGATTACCATCGGCCTATTTATTTATTTAACCATGCATCATTATGCCGTCAAACTAGGGCTATCTGGCAACAGTCTCTGCAGCATCAATGAAAAACTAAACTGTGATGCGGCAGCCACCAGCTCCTTTTCAGAATTTCTGGGAATTCCAGTCGCCATCCTGGGTGCCGCTTTCCACTTTATTCTTTTTGGATTTATTCTTTTTCTTAAGTTTGATTGGCTTGAAAAGGGACCCTACTCGCTGGCTACGCTGCGATTCTTGTTGCTACTTGCCGCAGTAACTTCCATCGTTATGGGCTTTATTTCAGCGGTATATATTAAAGTTTACTGCCCGTTTTGCATCGCTACGTACTTGTTTTCGTTTATTAATTTAGCCCTGGGTTGGAATCTTTTTGTCAGTACGGATAAAATAAATGCGGCAAATTATTTCACCGCCTACAGGTCCCACCTTGTTCTGCTTCTGGCTATTCCAGCTTTAGCCTGGGTGGTCAATGGAATGTTACAGGAAAACTATGGCTTGGCCGAAATGAAAAAATTAATTCCAGAAAAAATTATGCAGTGGAAAGCTTCCCCGGAATATGCATTTAACCCTGCTGAGGGATTAATTAAAAAGGGTTCTGAATCTAAAATAACCTTAGTCGAATTCGCCGACTTTAAGTGCCCTCACTGCAAAAACGCCGCAACGACGATTGATTCTTTTTTAAAGGGAAATCCGAAAGTGACCTTTATATTTAAGCCATTCCCTTTAGATGGATCTTGCAATAAGGCGATCCCAACGAAGGGCGACGGATCTCGCTGCACCTTAGCGGCATGGACTTTATGCGCTGAAAAAAATGAACAGCGGGGCTGGGACGTTCATCGTTGGATTTTTGAAAAGCAGGAACAGCTTTCGCAAGTAGTCGATCTAAAACCTTACCTGGTAGAACTTGAAAAAGATTTAAAAATAAACGGAGCTCAGTTAGCAACTTGTAGCGATTCCAGCGAGACTTACGATCTGATGTACCGCCTGGCAGAGGAAGGAAATAAGGCGCAGGTTTCCGGCACACCAACAATTTACATGAATGGCAAAAAGCTGCCTTACGGACACTTTTTAGATATTTTAAAAACTGCTACTTTGGATATAAATTAACTGTTATGAATAGTTACAGAATAAATGTAAAAAGCCAGTTTAAGAAAATAACGATGTTTTCTTCGATAACGGCAAGTGCCGTTTTCCACAATCCGTTGTAAATTTCAACGACAAAACCAGCCACGAATAAAGTAACCAGCGAAAGCCATACCGCTTTCACGAGTATGCGCGTCGACTTCACATCATCGAGTCGAAGCTCTTCCATACAGTTTTCAATTTTTTTCAAAGTGCCTTTAAGCTCGTTGAAATGCTCTTTAAATTTTTCTTTCAGTTCCTGCTGTTTGGTACGCGTCAACGCGTTCACACCCGGAAAGTTTCGCTTTGTTCGAATCGCATGAATTAAGTCAACCCCGTGAAGCCCGTACCGTTCAATTTTGGATTTGAAATTAGCGTACTGGGAATCCGCGTAAATAAATTCCTTCAAAGTATTTAAGGCACGCTCGTACTCTTCATTAATCACCAGTGACAAAATATTGTAACGTAGCGTATCTGGTCTTCCGAGATCACTGACATCCAGATCACTTTGTCCGCTCGAATACTTTGTTTTTTCGACAGCACCCATAATTGGTTTATCGGATGATTAATCATTTTACTAAAACCAGTACGATGGTCTAGTTTTTACCATTACCTAGGCCGAGCTAGACTAATTTATGGCAAAATAGAATCAGTTTCTTCAGGAGGAAGTTATGGAATTCGAAATCGGACATATGGATATGTTACCCACGGAGACACTGCCCTCGGAATTAACCCATCAAAATAGGCACTCGGCAACTCAACTGCCCCAGTCTTTGATTTTAAATGAATTGCAAAAAGAAGCTGAGGAATTACAAAATAAACTTAAATTAAATAACCGCCGCCTTCTGCTATTTGAAACCGAAAACAATAAATTACTGGAAGAAAAAAATAAGTTGTTCTTTGAAACGCGGCAGACTCTGGAAAAACAACAAATTGTTATCGAGAAAATCACGGCGCTGGAAACTGAGAATGAAAAATTAGAAGCAGAAAATGATTTGCTGCACGAAAAAAATAAGTCTTTCGCCCAAATTAATCAAGCGCAGCTTGCGGAACTTAAAAGATTTACTAAATTTCATCTTAAAATTCAAAATGTCATAAAACCTTATATTCAGCAGCTGAAAGCCACCGTTACGACACAAAAACAGGAGCTTCAGCACGCGAAAAAAATGACATCCGACCTGAACACCAAAAATTTGGAACTGATGCGTAAAATCAGCAGTGAAAACGAATTTTTCGCTGCTAAACTGAACTCGGCAGAAATGGATCGAAATCAAACAATTACTTGCTACGAAGAACAAATACATTCTTTTTCGAAAGAAATTATTCGCCTTGAACAAGAGAATGATGACTTCGCGAAAGAAGTGGGACGCTTGAAAAAATCGGTTGAATTTAAAAATTACTTCGAAAATGAACTGATTAAATTTAAGCGCCTGCACCAGGAAGATCAGCAGGAAATACTAAAGCTCAGCGAAAAATACAATAGTTTACAAACTCAGCTCTCAGAAAAAGAACAAACACTGAGTATGGAGCGCGAGCTACTCAAGGTCTCTGATACCAAATTACAAAATCTTGAAGTTATGCTGGAATCGACCCGTCATCAACTGACTCGCCAAATGGATCACTCTCAGACTTTGACTGAACGCTTAGCGCGCTTAGAAAAATTAAATTTAAATCTTAGTCAACAAATGCAGCCGAGGACTTGATAGCTTCCGACAGCGTCGAAAATATTTTGATATCAATGCCTTTTAAATGTAACAACTTATAAAAATCAGGTTTAAGCCCGACCACACGTGCGTCTGAAATGACTCGGATGCTTTCGAAAAAAGTTGTTATGTTCGCCGATGCCGTAAAATTAAGAGCCTCAAGGCAAAAGACCACTTTTTTATTCTTAAGCTCTTTTTCGCAGACGTCACGAAAGGGCTTATTCTGCTCGGGCTCAATACGTCCTTTAATTTCAACAACGGTTAGATCGCCGACTTCATAATAAAGAGCTTGCATAAGTCACCTCGAAGTACCTTTCGGTCATCTGCAAAAAAAATATATATGTCTTAGGTCTGTCTCGTGACTTTATTTTTGAAACTGCTACACTTTGACAGTGAAAATAAGCGTTTTCCTTTTTTTAGTAATGGCCTACTTTCGACCCAACCTGGTTTTAGCGGCCTCTTTCCCAGACTCGACGTCTTTCGCGTCAGCTAAAATTCAGGGTTTTACCATTACGGCGAATAGCTTAACCCGCGACCTTCAGCGAGGAACCGTTCAACTTGATGGTGACGTTAAAATCATTTACCAAAATCAGTATTTTGAAGCCGATTCGGTAACGATTGATCTGATTAATCACCGTGCGGAATTAAAAGGTAAAGTTAAAGTTCAGACTCCACTTTACGAAATTGGCGGAACCGAAATTCAATTAGACTACGAGGCCGAGCAAGGTTTGATTTATTCCGGTTACGTTCAATCAAATAATATTCGCTTTCAGGGAAGTCTCATCGAAAAAATCAGCAACACCGAGTTTGTGGTGGCGGATGCAGATTATACCACGTGTTCAAATTGTCCGGCGACCTGGAGTTTCCAGGGAACGCATATTAAAGCAGAACTAGGTGGCTACGCTTATTTAAAAAACACAACTTTTAAAGTCGGTGGCGTCCCCATTTTCTGGATGCCTTACTTAGCGGTCCCCCTAAAATCAGACCGCCAAACAGGGCTGCTTCCGCCCGAAATTGGGTATATCCAAAATCGTCGCGTGATCATTTCAGAAAGTCTATTCTATGCCCCGAACCGTTCTGAAGACTACACTCTGGTCCTTAAAAATTACGAGCTCGGCGGTCTAAAGCCGCTTCTGGAATACCGCTACGCTTTGTCCAAGATTTCTTTCGGAACCGCGAACGCGGCCTTTTTAAGAGATTCTGTTTTTGCATCCGATGATCGCTTAAATAATTACCGCGTGAGTTCCGAAAAAGGAGAAAAAATAAATCGCTGGGCGGTCAGGTCTTACAATCAATATGCTTTAGACGCTGATTCTTTTCTGCGATTGAAAGTATCACTGGTGAGTGATATCCAATACCCCAAAGAGTTTTATGATGAATTTAAGAATTATGCTGACCCTGCATTAGAAAATACTCTGAGTTATTCCCACCAGTGGTCTCAATCGGTAGCTACCCTTAGCGGAACTTATTACCGCAATTTACTAAGCGCAAATCCTTTAGAAGCAAACACGAATGCGGTTCATCGCCTGCCCGAACTTCGGTACGATATTTCTTTACTTAAAATTCAGGACTCACCGTTTTATTTTAAACTTGAATCGAACTTCACCCAGTTTGCCAGGGAAAGAAAATTCGATTCGACGAGCATTTCCCCATTAGGACAGAAATATATTTCTAATAATAAAAATGATCCGACGTGTGAAAATAATTTGATTCCTGACTGTGTTACGACTGTTTCGGACATTTATGACCCCGCGATGGATCAGATTAGAACCGGGCAGCGCGCTAATTTAAAAGCGACCGTCCTAGCAGAAACTTACAACGTTGGCCATTTTGCAAATATTTCGCCAGCGGTCAGTTTGAACGAAACTCAGTATTTTTTTCCGGTGGGCGAGAGTCGTTTCAATGCACGCCATTATGCCCAGTTTGAACTGAATTCACGAACTAAATTCTACCGGATTTATGATGAGGATTTTGCAACCACAAAAGTGAAATACAAACACGAAATTATTCCCGAAATTCAATACACCGTTGTCCCGTGGTTAAAACAAGAGGACCATCCTTTTTTCGGAGGCACCGAAACAAATAACGACCCCAATTCATCGCGCGATTTAATTGTTTCCGATAATGATTTAAATTCGAAGCGTGGCCTTCAGTATGACTTTGAAGACCGCGTGTACGATCGAAACGTAATTACCTTTTCAATACTAAATAATATTATTCAAAAAAAAGATCTTGATGATACCTACAAAACAATAATGACCTTTAGAATCACAGAATCTTACGATTTGTATCAAGCTAGTAAAAATGCCGACCAGCCTTTATCGAAGTTAGCTTCCACTTTTGATTTGGATTTAGGACAAGTAAAAAGTAGTGCGCAGGTAACTTATAGTCCCTACCAGCAGGCTACGAATTCGATCGCCACGTTAAGTTACCTAAATTCCCAACAGCAGTATTTTAAAATCGGGCTGACAAGTAACAGAATCGAAGACAAGCACGACGATTTTTCGTTTGCGATTGGTTTTGTGAGTCCCTACGTGAATGTCTTAACGGGCGTTGTTTTTGATGCTAGCGCCGGTATTGAAAGTAGCAAACGCCTGATTCGAAATTCTTTAATCACGCAGTTGAAGCCCCCCGGAGAATGCTGGGCCGTTAATTTTTTCTACGATCAAAAAACAAGTCTAGCCGGAGAATGGAAATTTACTTTTGATTTTTCTTGGGATGGAAAACCGACAAAAGTCATTCCACCGGCAGAGCTGAAAATTTATTAGCTTTAAATAAATGCACTTTATGGATCCGCTTTATGGATCCACTTTATGAACCGCTTTATCGACCCATTATATCTATCTCTATTCCACTGGAACAAAGGACACCTTGTAATCCCAATCGACCCAACTGACATACGCGGACACCTTAAGTTGGATAAAATGATAACTAAATAAACTTAAATTTTGCTGAAGCCTGTGAAATTGCCGTGCCTGAATTCTTTCAAAGGCCCGCCAGTCGTTACTTAATCTTTTAACTTCGATCAATAAAACCTGATTATTTCTAGAAAAAATAAGATCAATCTCAGAGTAGCGGGTGCGGCAACGTTGAAATTCTAAAGCCCAGCCCCTTTTTTCTAAAAGAAAAATAACGGCAGCTTCGGCGCGCGCGCCCTGGATTTGATTTTTAGTTAACTTAAGACAAGTGCTCTTTAACTCCGGCGAAGGTTTGACGATGCCAAACTGTCGGACCATGCTTTTGAATTTGCTCGCGGTGAAATAAGGTCCCGTACCCTTTATGTTTTTCAAATCCATAATCTTTGTGGCTTTCAGCCAGCTCGGACATAAACTGATCTCGAGCCACCTTAGCCACGATAGATGCTGCAGCTATCAGTCTAACCTGATCATCGCCCTGAATGATGGCCACTTGGTGGAAGCCTTCAAGATTCGGAACGGTGTCACGCCCATCAACAAGTAAGGTGGCGGACTTATTTTGAAGCCTGAGCCCTTCAACGGCCCTTCGCATAGCCAGAAAAGTGGCTTGTCGAATATTAACGCGGTCAACTTCTTCGACCGTTGCGATGCCAATAGCAAATTGATGATGCTGCTGAATACTTTGAGCTAATTCATTTCTTTGAATTTCGGTTAATTTTTTGGAGTCCTGATAAAGTCGAATGTCGGTATCCGAATTAAATAATACGGCTGCGGCATAGACAGGACCTGCTAGGCAGCCCCGACCAACCTCATCAATTCCGATGAGAGGTTGGATCAAAGAATTTAGATATTTTTTGGTATATTTCAAAAGACGTGAAAACTATTTCGTAGCTGGGGCTGCTTTAGCTTTCGCTTTCGCTTTTGGCTTTGCAGGCACTGCTACCGGAGCATCGCCTTCTGTCTCAGAAGCTGTCGCCTTAGACATATTCACTAAATCAGATTCGATACGAGCCGCACGACCATCAAGTCCACGAAGGTAGTATAATTTTGCTCGGCGAACGCGACCATGACTGACTAACTCAACGGAATCAACCGCTGGTGAATTAAACGGGAAAGTTCTTTCAACGCCAACGCCAGCAGAGATTTTACGAACCGTAAAAGTCTTATGAGCATGACCTTGAATTTTTGTCACAACACCTTTGTAAACCTGAACGCGTTCTTTTTCGCCCTCGATCACTTTAACGTAAACGTTAACAGTATCGCCTGAAGAAAACTGCGCAATTTTAGTGTTGGTTTTTTTCTGAGTCACGCGGCGAACTAAGTTAGTTTCTACAGCCGTTGTTTTCTTAACTTTTGCGACTTTTTTTGTTGATGCTTTTACTGCCGTTTTTGCCTTAGCCATAGTTCTATCCTTGTTTTAACGTTTCTGAAGAGTAATGAGTTACCATGACCCTAAGAGTCGGTCAAGACAGATACTGACGGCAGATCGAACACTGAGGTGCCGATAATCATCTTTGGCGGCTCCGGTAATGGGTTCTAATATTCCGTAGCACTCACCGATGAAATCTTGCGTCAAACCAAAGCCCGTTCCGAAGACAAGAATATAGGGCTCGTCGCTGGTTTCTAATTCAGTTTTAAAACCCTTAAACGTGAATTTAACTTGAGCCTCGGAAGGTCGAGCCGCCGTAGCAACAACCCGCGCATTGGGATGACCCCAGGCCGTCAAGCCTACATCTAAGTTTTTTGCGGTATGAACATCATCCAAAGCCGTTCGGCGCATCGGATTCATGCGAGAGCCTTCGCCGACCCGCCAGTGATCTAAAACACGCTCAACAAACATCAGTTGGTCTTGAGCCGGGTGAATCAAGTAATAGCGATCAATGCCGTAAACACGGCAGGCCCTGGCGATATCGTGAATATCAAAATTTGTGATGTTGGTCGCAACAATTCTTTTTTGGCGGTCGACCGTCGGAAAGTGCATCAAGGCCACGGCTAACGGAGCTTTTCGTTTCATAATTTCGGTTCCAATCCAAAATCTAGAGTTAAATCTGAAATACCCAAAGTCATCTTATCTGCTGAAGGCATTTGATCATAAAACGCTTTAACTTGCTGCCAGTCCATTTTTTGACCCTGAAGCAAATCAGGTCTTTTCTTAAAGGTCATCAGCAAGCTTACAAAGTGGCGCCACTCTGCTATTTTTTGATGATTTCCCGAAAGTAGAATTTGCGGAACCAGCTGACCTTCAAAATCTTGCGGTTTCGTAAACTGCGGAGCTTCCAGGTAACCATTTTCAAAGCTATCTTCAGTCGCGGATTGGGCATGGCCTAATACTCCGGGGATAAACCGAGACATCGATTCGATAATTGCTAAAGCAGCCAATTCGCCACCGGATAAAATAAAATCGCCGATTGAGATTTCTTCATCCACGTAGGTTCGAATAAAGCGCTGATCGACTCCGGCGTAGCGGCCGCAGACCAGAATTATTTCTTCGGTATTTATCCAGTCCTGAGCTTTTTTATGGGTCCATTTTTGACCTTGTGGTGACAACAAGATGATTTTTTTCATCGGGTCATTTTTCTTCTGAATACCCAATAGCTTTAAAGTTTCCACTAAAGGTCCGCACTGAAGTAGCATACCATCACCGCCGCCAAAAACGGTATCGTCGACGGAATTATATTTTTTCTGGGCTTGATCGCGCAGATTAATTACATCGACGGACAGTAAATCATTTTTGAGTGCTTTCGAAAGAAGTGCATCTTTCAAATAAGCCGTAATAAGATCCGGAAACAATGTAATGACTTTGAAATTAATCTTTTTCATTAATGGAAACTAATCCCTCGGGTAAGTTAGTAGAGATTTTTTTTAATTGGTAATCGACCGTAATGATAAACTCTTTCACAAAGGGAATTTCAATATTTTGAGCATTTACTTTTTGATCCAGAATAATTAAATCTTGGTTCCCGTTCGTGGAAAAATCAATCACCCGGCCGATGAAGCCCAAGTGCTGGTCGTGCATTTCGAAATCTAAAATTTCGCTTAAAAAAGGCTGTTCGCCGTCTTCAGAGA
>JAYTHR010000555.1:0-2412 GCA_043732425.1 Bdellovibrionales bacterium | reverse complement strand
TGAAAGGCGGCGCTAGCGCTTTTGTAAAAACAAAAGACGGTTTTACAGTGCATGGGGAGTCTATTGTGGTCGCTACGAATTCTCCGATCAACGATATTTTTGCGATCCATACAAAGCAAGCGGCTTACCGGAGTTACGTGATCGCTTTAGAAGTTCCAAAAGGCAGTGTTCCAAAGGGATTATATTGGGACACCCTAGATCCTTATCATTTTATTCGAATACAAGAAAATAAATACTTAGGTTCAAAAAATGGGGATGTTGATTTATTAATAATCGGCGGAGAAGATCACAAGACCGGTCAAAATTCAAATCCAGAGCAGAGCTATACCCTTCTAGAAAACTGGGCTCGTGAGAAATTTCCATTTTGCGGAAAATTAGTTTACCAGTGGTCAGGTCAAGTTTTAGAATCTGTTGATGGACTTGGTTACCTAGGCCACAATCCGCAAGATCAAAATAATGTTTATATTATCACCGGAGATTCTGGAAACGGAATGACCCACTGTACGATCGGCGGGCTGTTGATCACGGATCAAATCTTAAAAAGAAAAAATCCCTGGGAAAAACTTTACAGTCCTTCGCGGATTAACACACATTCCGTTGGTAATTTTATTCGTGAAAACATTAATGTCGTTACTCAGTACGCTGACTATTTTACCCGAAATTCTTTTGAGACTGTAGAAGATGTTGAATGGGGAGAAGGTGTTGTTTTTAACCAGGGGCTGAAAAAAATTGCCGCGTATAAAAACCGTGAAGGTCGTCTAGAATTATTTTCGGCTGTTTGCCCTC
Source organism: Bdellovibrionales bacterium (assembly GCA_043732425.1). Taxonomy (GTDB): domain Bacteria; phylum Bdellovibrionota; class Bdellovibrionia; order Bdellovibrionales; family Bdellovibrionaceae; genus Pseudobdellovibrio. Next base: position 1,626 of record JAYTHR010000555.1, on the reverse strand, counting down.
ATTTAGGTGGCATCGTTCACTGGAATACCGCCGAAAAAACCTGGGACTGTCCTTGCCACGGATCTCGGTTTAATTGTCATGGTAGAGTGACGGAGGGTCCTGCCGTTATGAATTTAAAACCGATTGACGCCGTGAAATCTGATGGCGAAACCCATTCTGATTTTCTTTCTGCCGACGCCGATCCGTCAGCGTTTGGTCCAGAATTTTCGGCCCACTACCCAAAGCCATCTAAAAGTATTGCTCCGCCCAAGGATTCACAACTTTAATCATTTAAAAATAAAGGAAAATTATTTTATGGAAAAAATTAAAACAGAGAATGAAAGCCCGCTGAGTAAGGCTGTTTCTAACCCAAGTTCTACCGCCCAAGTAGAATCAGCAGCCGCAACGTCGAACGAGCTATATCCTGAACGTATTCCTGAAAGCCAGGGTGATCTTGCCGATCAGGCCGAAATAGAAATCGAGCAAGAGATTCAAGCGCAAATTTTTAAAGTGAGACAGCGCCTGAAAGAGCAAACAAAACCTTAAAAATTATGAGTACCTTCACTTTTAGAGGCTGATAATTTAAATCCGTTTATCCATTTCTGAAGGTGCCAGTAACGTCTTCGGTAAAGATTCTTGACTCAGATGTCTAGTTTCAAAGACGCGTATTGATTCCACAGGATAGGGATCAAACTGTCTTAATTTTCTCATCGCTTGCTCAAGACTATCGTAAAATAAAACCACAATATCTTCAGACGTTAAATGAGTAAGGGCGGCTTCGATAGCTTGATCTTCATTTTCAATAATCGAAGTTTTGATATGAGGATAACTTCGAGTGATCACATCATAAAGTCTTCGAGGTACCTCACCGGCATTACGTCCCCGCAGATCGTAGTCATCGCGCAGAATTATTTGGTCAAAATAGCGCGAAATAGCATGAGCTGACTTTTCAAGTAAATCATTTTTACGATCTCCGGGTAAGCCAAGGACCGCTGTCTTACGATAACCTGAAAAATGGCTTAGCATTTCGCCTATAGCTGTAATTCCATCGGGATTGTGCGCATAATCGAGAAAAATATAGCCTTCGTGAACCTTATATAAATTAGCGCGACCGGAATTTTCAGTAATCGGATTAAAATTTTTCAACGACATGTAGATTTGCTCGGGCGGAACTTCCAGGGCAATGCCCCCCGCCACGGCGGCTAAAAGATTTGATATCTGAAATTGAGCAGCTCCACCCATTGTGACAGGCAGATCCATGACACTTCCAAGTTGTAGAAGCTCACCGCGATGCCGAACATAAATTATTTCGTCTTGAATCCAACAGGCATCTTTCTTTTTATTGAGGTGTTTTATCAGCTCTAAATTCCATGGGTTGACAGAATACAAAATTATATTCTTCTTGGTTTTAAACAAATTTTTTCGATCTCTTAAACCCAACGCATTTTCATCGTCGGCATTTAAGATCACCGTCCCATTTTCTCGAACTCGCTCGACGATCAGAGACTTGATGCGTATTAAATCTTCGATATCTTCTATTCCATCTTGGCCTAAGTGATCGGCACGAATATTGGTGACAATCCCGACATCGGACCAGTCATAAGCCAAGCCACCTCGCAGAAGCCCGCCCCGAGCTAATTCTAAAAT
>JAYTHR010000554.1:0-8205 GCA_043732425.1 Bdellovibrionales bacterium | reverse complement strand
TTTTTAGGGGGATGCACGGGAATCAAAAGCGTAAATTCGGTGCCAATTCCTGGCTCAGAGCGCACCTGAATTTCGCCGCCATGATTTTGAATAATTCCGTAAGAAATACTTAGACCTAAGCCGGTACCTTGCCCGACCCCTTTTGTTGTAAAAAACGGTTCAAATATTTTCTCTAAAGTTTCTGAGCTCATACCAGCCCCGCTATCCTGTATCGAAATCTGAACGCGTCCAGAAGAGTCGCTTGAGGCCTTTATCGGAAGAGTCGAAATCCAAATTTGCCCTTGGCCTTCGATCGCTTGGACCGCATTAGATAAGATATTCATTAAGACTTGATTTATTTGAGAGGCAAAACAAAGAACTCTGGGGATAGGTTCGTACTGTTTGTTAACTTGAATCCTGTTTTTTATTTCTCCCTGCAGAAGTTCAAGAGTTGTTTCTAACGACTCGCGGAGGTCAATTTCCTTAAGCTGAGCTTCCTCAAGACGAGAAAAATTTCTGAGGCCCAGGACGATATCTTTTGTGCGCTGCGCGCCTTCATGACACGACTTAATTAGTCGCGGCAAATCCATCTTTATAAATTCGTAATCAAAATCTTTTTTTATTCGTGCAGAGTCGTCCGGATTTTTTTCTAAGGCTTCAATAATCTTAAAAAGCTTTTCTGAATATTCGTTCAAATAACCGGTATTACTATAAATAAAACCGATCGGATTATTCAGCTCGTGGGCGACTCCCGCGACCAGTTGACCCAAACTGGTCATTTTAGCCGAGTGCACTAATTTTGTTTGAGCTTCCTTTAGTTCCTGATTGGCTTGCTCAAGCTCTTTAATTTTTTTTCGAATATCACTTCGGGTTTGAAATATCTTAAGGCTCATTTCATTGAAAGCACTAGTTAACAAACCAATTTCGGTATTATTTTTATCAGGCAATTGCACTAAATTGTCAGTTTTTTCGAAGGCTCGCAAACCTTGAATGAGCTCATGAATTGGCTTTAAAAACCAATCCGCGCTTACTAAAATTGTTATTATGAGAAAAAGTATGACCACGGCGATTATCGTTAAAAAGGCAAAGTTGACGTTTTTAAGTACGGACTTGGCTTCTTTTTTGGTAGTTCCTAAGCCTATGTAAAAATGCGATTTATCCCAGCCGATCGGGTAAAGAATAAATCCGTAAGGCTGAGATTCCGTAGTTACTTCAAAAAATTTATCAACATCAGAGCTTTTTATAATTTCGTTAATATAATCTTTCGGAATTGTTTTAAACTCTCGCTGAGTTGCGGATATAATTTGACCGGTATCACGCACTAAAAAAGCTTCTAATTTTAAACGTAATTTTATCTTATTTAAAAACTGTTCTTTCAGATCAATAATTTGTTCGACGTAACCAACAATTTTGCCGGACGAAGATGTGACCTTTGAAAAGAGAATCAGCGAGATTTTATTACCCTCAGGATAATCGGCAAGGCCAAGATTGGGTTTTTCTTTCAAGTGACTAAGGTACTTTTCATTCAGCAGAATTCGACCCGAGTTAGGACTAAAAGACCTAACCGTGTTTTTGTCATCTTTAAAAACAGAAGACAGTAGTCGCCCGTCACGATCGTAAAAAGAAAGAGACATGGCGATATCTTTTTCAATCCATGATGTGGACATTTCCCGAATGGCATTTCCATCGGAAACAGACATGTTGTAGATTAAATGAGGATTTGAAATATAACTGTCTCGCGTTAGCATAAGGTTAGAATAGAAGTCTGAAATCATAACTTCAATTTCGCGACCATTACCTAAAAGTCTTTGGGACAATTCGTTGTTAATTGCTTTTTCGAATTTGAGCAACGAGTACCAAGCCACAAAGGCCAACGGAATAATGGAAAATATAAAAAACCATATGACGAGTAACGACCTTAACGATCTGTACCGTCGCCTTTTTTTGTTAGGTTTTTTTTTACTCAATTTCTTTAACCTCAAGAATCATTCTTTTTATTCCTGCCGGCATTAATCTAGGATGACTTTCAAACTCAAGTTTAAGCATGCCAAAGTTTTTTAGGAATTCTTTCGCGGATTGAATATCTTGCTCGGGTAAGGTTAAGTGATAATAGCTTGTATGGGCAGATTTTCGCCATCCCAATTCCACTTCTCCCGCTTTTTTACCGCCTAAAGCCACAAGCTTCTCTGTAATTCGCGACGTTGCCGAATCTAAATCGGAAACTAGAATAGTTCCTCGAAATAACCCCCCTTGCTTAACTTTTGCTTTCTGCTTTGTGGCGATTTCCGGAGGCGCAGTTTGACTTGTAGGCGCAACTTTAGGGACTTCTGAAATTTTCGGTATTTCTGTATTTTTAGCCGACTTACTTTCACTAGCGACAGGCATTTCATGCAAATTGACTGGTTGATTGATGGGTTCCGTTTCTGGAGCCGAATTAACTGCATAAGGCTGACTTACCACTTCATTCAGTTTTATAGATTTCGGACCCGAACGATAACCAAAAAAATTGACCGATATGGGCCGAAAAGCACTAAAACAAATGAATAAAAAGGTAAAGGATATGGCAATGTAAAAACTTTTTCTTATGTTTGATAAGCGAAACGGACTTATCAGGTTAGTATTTCTGGCTTCGAGATTAGAAATGGGTGCTGGCTCGATGCTAATTTCTTCACTTTGCTGCAAATTTTTAAGCTCTTGTATCGCATTTGCATAAATTTTTTGAAGGGGATGTAGCTGCGGATAAAGAGCTAAGCCTTTTTCAACTTGAAGTTGCTCTGCGGGAGGTAAGGTCTTTAGACAAAACTCGACCAGGTTTTCAAGCGTGTAAAAATGCGAAATTTTCTGATCGGCGATTTTTTTAAATTTAAATTTTTTATCGGTCCAGTTCTGCGCAACGCTTTGTAGCGTCGATAATTTTTTAAAGGCTTGGTTCACTAAAAATCTGGCTTTTTCTTCGTTGACCTTCAAGATTTCAGCAACTTCAGATAATGTGAAATTAAATATCGTGATTCCGATAATAATTAAAAGTGGTTGCTTCAAACATTTTTTATATAATAACTTCCAGTTTTTCAAATCACTGCTTTCGAAAATTCGAAATGGCTGTCCTGATCTGACGGTATCGTTTTTAGAGAAAGTGCTTTCTAGTTTTAGAAATAAAATCTTGGCATCAACTTCTGCTGTCTTAGAATTTAAAGAACTTTGAATTTGATAGTAGATATCAAGGGCTTGCGAAGAATTTGGGTAGAGTAAATGAACTGCAATCCACAATTGCAGTTCAGCCTGATTTTTCATTCAAATAGGTTAATCTATTGTCAGTTGGCTGAGAAGATCCAGCTGGTCCAAAACTTTACCCGAACCCATAACAACGCAAGTTAACGGATCTTCAGCAATAGATACAGGTAGACCAGTTCGTTCACGCAAAAGGACGTCTAAGTTAGCCAACAAAGCGCCGCCACCAGTTAAAACAATACCATTATCAACAATATCTGAGGCTAGCTCTGGCGGTGTTTTCTCTAGAGCCGTACGAACGGCATCAACAACTTCAGACAACGGGTCCATCAGAGCGTCATTGATTTGCGTGCTGGTAATTTCAATCGTTTTTGGAGCTCCGGCAACTAAATCTCGACCTTTGACTTCCATAACTCGTTCCACATCAAACGGATATGCATTTCCAATTTTTAATTTAATGGACTCAGCCGTACGTTCACCGATTAATAAATTAAACTGGCGGCGCACATAATTAACAATAGCTTCATCAAACTTATCGCCAGCTACTTTGATTGATTTACAGTAAACGATTCCACCCAGAGAAATAACCGCAACACCGGTCGTTCCGCCACCCATGTCGACAACCATATTTCCTGAAGGCTCGGTGATTGGAAGTCCTGCTCCGATCGCTGCTGCCATCGGTTCTTCGATCAAATGAACTTCACGAGCCCCTGCGGACTGAGCGGCTTCTTTGACCGCACGTTTTTCGACTTGAGTAATTCCGTAGGGAACGCAGATTATGATACGTGGTCTGACGAAAGCTTTTTTCTCGCCCATCGCTTTTTGAATAAAGTATTTCAACATCGACGAAGTCACTTCAAAATCCGCAATAACCCCGTCTTTGATTGGACGAATGGCAACAATACTTCCAGGTGTTCGTCCCAGCATTTCTTTGGCTTCTTTACCAACAGCTAGAACACGGTTCTGCATTCCTCGATAATTTTTTTGAACAGCAACTACAGAAGGCTCGTCCAAAATAATTCCACGACCCTTGACGTAGACAAGTGTGTTGGCTGTCCCAAGGTCGATGGCAATGTCATTAGAAAAATAGTCGGCAAATTTATCAAAGAAACTCATGTATCGAAATTCTAGAAATTATGAAAAAGAGAGTCAATGCGGATATTTAACGCAAGCTGACATTTCAGCTTGCGTGATGAGTGATTTTTATTGAGCAGGAGCGCAAGTTACATCGACCGCCGTGTAACCATCATCGATTTTCAACTGGCCTGCGGTTTTTAAATAAGCCGAAGTTTGAACAGTTAAATCTACCGCGACGTTAGTCGCAGTTAGTGTCATGCGTGCGTTGTCTTGCTGAGCCGAACCATCCCCCGTAACCTTTAAAACTAAATTTTCAGCTAACGAAATTTCGTGTCCAAGTAAATTCGTGTTGTACGGCAAAGAAAGATTTACTTGTTCTTTACGTGAACCTAGATTTGAAGTGCCTTTACAGTTTAATTTACTGAAAATAGTTGTCGTCGTATTTTTCTTGAATTTTCCCTGGCCTTTACAAGAAACCATCAGGCGCATGGCACCGTCATCACTTTGAGCTTCTAATTTAACTTCTTCACCGGCGAAACCAGATTGGCTCATGACGATTGTTTCGTTTAAACCATTATTGGCAACTTTTATTGTGTCCGCAGAACCCTTAAGACCTGCTGGAGTATAAATCATCTCTGTTTTTCCAAAACTTCCGATGTCAAAGCCAAGAAAAAGATTTCGTAAATTGATCGTCTGAAACATACGACTATCAACCGTCACTGAAGAGGTAAGATGTCCCGTGTTGTAAGTGCGCTCAAATGATTGCCCTTGTATAGTTCTTGAGGCTTCGAAATCACAGTTAATGACCCTAAAATCTGGATTTGAAGGATTATTCCCTGGCAACGAAGGCTGCGGAAAGTTCGGAACTACAGGCTGTGGAAAACCTGGGTTCATTGGCTGATTGGGGATTCCGTTAGTTAGACAACGCTGCTGATACAAAGATCGCATTGCCTGAATTCCGCACTGGAGTTGGTTTTGATTCAGCACTTGTTGCAGAGTGCTGCAAAGATTTACGTCAGTGAATTGTATTGAATTGCTTGCGCAAGCTGTGGAGCCGCTTTGATTTGGGATTTGATTAATAGGATTAAAATTATTTTGCGGAGAGTAGCAGACAAGTAATTTTTGACCGCTTCCAGATCCCGAAATATCGCAATAATTTGATTGGTCTAAAGTTCCGTTAAATGATTTAGCGAAAACTCTTTCCGGCGCTACGGGAACAGCTGCGGGCCCCTTGCTATCGTCAGAGTTTTTATTGCACGCCGCAAGGCACATCAGGGCTGCGCTCATTATGACTAATGATAAATTTGACTTCATAACCACTCCTCGAAAAATTTGATTAAAATATTCCTTAGGGTGCTACAGCAGGAATTCAGCCAATACGGTCTAGCCGTAGAAAAGGCTTTATTTGGTTTTAATCTATCCCAAGCTGTCGATCTTTTTTACAGTGTTCATTTTTTGTTTCAATATAAGATTTTTTAAAAATTTATATGCAGAACTCGTCAATTTACAATTTAAACAACCGATGAGTCCATTATGGACAGCATTTATACCCTTCTAACTTACATTTTTAACATCACCTTAATCGGGTCCTTCTTCTTACTTTGCTTTAAGTGCTTAGAATTTAAAAAAAATTCAGAGGCTAAAAATTATACTCAGTCACTGCACGCAAAGCTGTCTATGTTGCGAATAAACCTAAAAGCCAAAGTAAAAAGAAAATCTCAAAAGTACCGATCGCTTTTCCCAGTTGCTATTTCAAAAGGAGACCCTGTCGATTTGGCTCTGGTGGATATGATTGAAAATAAATTGGAAACTAACGAAGAGATACAGCATTATTTTGATGTCGCACGAAGAATCAATGGCTTACTTATGACAGAGCGAAATAAAAGCAAAGAGAAAGAAAAAGTGCCGGAGAAAGAAAAGATTATCACCCAGCACAAGCCGGATGCAGATCCGCTGCCTACGACCGGGTCCGAGGATTTTATGGGAACTGATTTTAAAAGCGAAATCTCGATTGTTCGAACCATTAAAGATATGGTCGAAGTTTCAGTGCTATTAAATAAAAAAATTGAAGCTTATAATGAAATCAACATTAAAAACCCACTCCCGAAAGTGACGTCGTATAATTTTCCTTCACTTATTGATGTCAATCGCGTATTTTTCTCTGACAAAAGTTCCCGCGATGAAGATTCTTCCGAAGCTGCTTAATCTTACGAAATTTATATTAAAGGACTTATCCGATGAAAACAGGAGTTATATTAATATTAGTCATTCCTGTTTTTGCAATAGTGTTGGGTCAGCTCGGTCTATTTTCTGGATCGGCTCCGGCAGATTTAGGTGTTTCTTCAGGAAAATTAAAGCCACCTTCGAAAACTGAAAATAGTGTTTCCAGCCAAGCTCGTAACTATTCAAATACGGAATATGAATCAAAGTATGCTGATATGAAGCCTTTACCCTTTCGCGGAAGCCTGAAAGATTCTGTTTTAAAAATAAAAAGTGTCATACAGAACAGTTCTCATGTTAATAATTCGAAACTTGTCACTGAAGAGTCGAACTACTTACGCTACGAATTTCAGACGCCGTTAATGCATTACATTGATGACGTGGAGTTTTTATTTAGCGATGCAGAAAAAGTAATTCACTTTCGCTCTGCATCTCGGATTGGACGGAAAGACTTAGGTAAAAATCGGAACCGTATGGAAAAAATTACAGAAGACTATTTAAAGCCCTAGTCATTTAGGCGCAAGTTACATAATCTCGGGGAATGTCGAAACTGCAAATTCATCTTCATCGAAATTTACGACGTACCGTTCTACGTGGTCATCCTTGGATCTATCGTGATTCCGTTACAAACCCACCGAAAATAAAAACGGCCCAGCTTTGCCAAGTTATTGATAGCAAGAACGAACCTTTGGCGTGGGCTTACTATGATCCCCATAGCCCACTGTGCTTACGTATCTTAAGCTTAGAAAAAAAACCACCGACTTTTGAACTTTTTGAATCTCGTTTTGCTATGGCTTTAGAACTTCGTCGCAGCGTGATCTCATCGAATACCGACAGTTACAGACTGTTCAATGGAGAAGGCGATCATTTGCCTGGCTTAATTTGCGATATCTACAATCAAGTGGCGGTACTACAGTTCGATGGCCAAGGCGCTAATGAGTTCTGGGAAAAGAATCGTATTGCCGAATGGTTGATGAAATATGTTGGTTGCAAAACTGTCGTCGAAAAATTACGCCGCCAAACCGAGGGCGGGTTACTGCTTTTAGCTGGCGAAATGTGTGCGGATGAAGTCTTAGCTTCAGAATACGGAGTGCAGTTTATCGTAAATGTGAATAAAGGACAAAAAACAGGTTTCTTTTTAGACCAACGCGAAAACCGCATGTACATTCAATCGATCAGTCGTGACCGTTCCGTGTTAAATCTGTTTAGTTACTCCGGGGGTTTTTCCGTTTATGCAGGTTTAGGCGGCGCTTCGAAAGTCGCCAGTCTTGATGTCGCTGAAGGTGCCATTGATTTAGCAACAAAAAACTGGGCACAAAACGGCTTAGATCCTAAAAAGCATTCTGGGCTCTGCGTTGACGTCTTTGAGTACTTAAATTCTGCGGCCGATATCTGGGATCATATCATCGTGGATCCACCTTCGATGGGACACTCGGAAGATCACAAAGAGCGAGCTCGCTTGAAATACATTGAGCTTTTCTCTGTCGTTGCAAAAAAGGTAAAGTCTCAGGGGCAGCTTTCTGTTAGTTCATGTTCAAGCCACATATCATTTGAAGATTTTTTTGAAATTATAAATGAGTCTCTTTCAGCAGCCAAGCGACGTGCCGAAACGGCGAAAACCGAGGACCCGCATTCGGCTTCGTGAACCTCCGATGATGACGCGAAGCTCTGGCATCGAATCCACAATACTCGCACGCGATC
>JAYTHR010000553.1:0-8221 GCA_043732425.1 Bdellovibrionales bacterium | reverse complement strand
GGAAGCTGCTCAGGATTTGTTTCATAAATTCCTCCAATCTGAAGAGATAAGGAACGACTCACTTTTGCAGCTAAAGATACTTCAGCGTCCAGACCATTTCCGTCAAGGTACTGCTCAGCAAGTTCAAGAAGTTCTTGATTTTTTGTCTGCTTGATTAATCTTTCCCAAATTTCGTTCGAATTTAATTTATATTTTTTCCAACGGTAACGGCCATGAAGTAATAAAATAGCGTCATTCGATGGATCTTTAGATTCGACGTAAGAAAATATTTTTTCCGGGTCTTTGCCGGGCGGCTCGCACGAAGCAATGATGGCTAATTCTAGGGGTTTCAGCTTAAGAAAATCGCGTCCCTTCGAGTACTTGATCACGCCTTCACAGTTATTATCTCGAAAATAATGGGATAAATCCATTTCAGTTTCGGTTGATTCAGACTGATAATTTTCTTCAATAGCTGGCGAAGTTAGTTTTTGTTTAAAGTTAGTCGTTAATGGTTTCGCGATGGCATGGGCCGTTAAAAGTAATAATAATACAGAAATCATTTAGCTAAGGTTTCCGACTTTACATAGTGTTCTATTTCCGAGATGGTGCGGTAGTAATTAATTTTTGCAATTTCATTGGCGGCAATCACATCAATCTGGTTCAGTAAAACGTTTGAAAGATTACTTTGAGAGGCCGCTAATTCAGGCCCGCTGGAGGTCCCCGATTTAAATCGATGCTGGGTAATTTTTAACTCTTCTTGAGCTAACTGAATTTGTTCAGTTGCTAACTCCGCCGCATCTTTCGTAGTGGCTAACTTTTCAATAGCGGCTTGGATCTGTCCCTCAGCTTCAATGCGCGCCTGCGTGGCTTGCAACTCAGCTTTCATCAGGGTCACTTTACCTTGATTACCTTTGGCGTCGAGATAGCCCCCATCCAGAAAAGGAATTTTGATTTGAAGCCCGATTATTCCCAAAAGATTTCCACCCGATGACAGGCCAATGTTACTTCCGCCGTAGCCAATTTCGCCTAAAAGCTGAATCGTGGGCCAACTTTCAGCGCGCGCTGATTTTTGTAAACTGCGAGCGGCCTGTACGGTCAGTAATGAAGCTTTTACGTCGGGTCGATCATCAATTCCGGTTTTCATAAAAGGATCTTTTGTATTTATATTTAAAGTGGCAAAATTAAGTGGTTCTAAATCATCGGTCAGATCCGATAGCCCTAAAATATTTGCTAAATCTTTGCGGCATTTGACGAGGTCACCCGAGGCGTCTAATTTTTTGAGATGATCAAGACCGACGATTCCCTTAGCGCGCATCAGGTCAGTTTCGAGTCCTACGCCAGCACGCACTTTGCTTAAAGCCATACCCTGAATTTGTTTATCGCGCTCGATATTTTTTTTGTAAACTTTCACGCGCTCAGATAAACGTTGGCAATTGACGTAGGTTGAAAACATAAGAAAAGACAGGTCGGTTTGATATTGAGAAGTAATTTGTTTCTGCAATTCAATGTTTGTGCGGGCGGCCTCTTCTTGGTAAATATTTTTTTTATTAAAAAGGTTCATTTCACCCTCGATAAAAACACCCCCGAAGGAAATAAGTTTCAGGGGACCGGGATCTGCGAAACCGTATCGTGTTAAATCAGCACGGGTAGCGATTTCACGACCACTGATTTGAAGATGCGGAGACAATGCCGCTTTGGCCATCTCGTGGGTTAACTCGGCGTCTTGACCAATTAATTCGGTTTGCTTCCAACGGACGCCCTGCCGGCGCAGAGTTTCTAAAGATTCTGATTTGCTCAGAAGGCAATTCGCTTGCGAGCTCATGAAAAAAAATCCTAAAAGACACACTATTTTCATAGACTTCAATTATAGCTATAGCTATGCAGTGATGCCAATTCTGTTTTAGAACTGGTCTAAAAAGATCAGATTTAAATTCACCAAATTTTAACTTTTTTTCGCTAAAACTAGACTATAGTCATCGGTTGAAAAATCCGAACGGTAGGTTATGTCTGAGCCTGCTTTGAAATTTGAACCGACATTCACGGCCCCTCAGCAGCGCCGAGTTTTCTATAATCTGTTGCCGTTGATTATTGTTCTGTCTTCGGCGGTTCTGATCTCCGGTTTATCGTATTACTGGTTTGTGTATTTACATCGTTACGTCATAACCGATGATGCTTACGTCGAGGCCGATTTCTATCCTGTCAGCACCAAAGTAGCCGGGGCTGTCAAAGAAGTTTATGCTCGCGAAGGGCAAAGCGTAAAAAAAGGCGATATTCTATTATTGATTGATGATAACGATTTAACGTTTGAGAAAAATTTTAAGCAAATTAAAGTTGAAAAAGCGACGCTAGATTATAAACGGGCAACGACACTGCATGCGAGCAAAGCGATTTCTGATTTTGATTTCGAAAACGCTGAAGCCAGTTTGAAAGCGGCCGTACTTGATCTTCAGGGTTCCGAGATCAAGATCAAGTACACGAAAATATTGGCGACATCAGATGGAATCGTGGCTAAAAGATCGGTACAACCGGGACAAATTATTCAACCAGGGCAGTCTCTTTTTATTATTGTCGATGATAATGATCGGTGGGTTAAAGCTAATTTCAAAGAAACGCAGATCAATCAACTGCGCTTGGGACAAGCTGTAGAAGTTAAAGTGGACGGATACACCAAACAATTACTTCACGGAACAATTGAATCTATTTTTCCCTCAAGTGGTGCAAAGCTCAGTATTCTTCCTCCAGAAAATTCAACCGGTAATTTTACGCGCGTGGTTCAGCGAATTTCCGTAAAAATTGCCCTGGAAAAAAATCAAAAGCAAAAATCATTTCTAAAACCTGGGATGTCTGTTGAGGTTAGTGTCGATTCTGATTTAGGGCCTCAGGAAAAACCTAACAATGAACTCTAGCTCGGAAAAGGTTAGTCTTAAAGACTGGGCGGCCGTCATCGGTGCCGCCTTAGGCGCCTTTATGGCAATTCTTGATATTCAAGTCATTAATGCGTCCCTTCGTGAAATTCAGGGGGCCCTTTCTCTCAGTTTTACAGAGGGTTCCTGGATTACAACATCCTATCTTATCGCCGAGATCATTGTGATTCCGATGACGGCAGCACTGTCGCTAGCTTTTGGAGTGCGCCGTTATTTCGTAGCAAATACTTTTATATTTTTAGCGGCTTCTATTCTGTGTGGATTGTCTTGGAATTTAGAAAGCATGATTATTTTTCGAATTCTTCAAGGGTTTTCCGGCGGTGTTTTAATTCCAATGTCCTTTCAAACAATTCTTACGAAATTGCCACTGTCAAAACGAAACATTGGATTTGCTGTTTTTGGTTTAACAATCACTCTAGCTCCGACCTTGGGGCCCGCCTTAGGTGGTTTTCTGACTGATCAACTGAACTGGCGCTTTATCTTTTTTATAAATATTATTCCGGGGCTGTTAGTGGTTGCTTTGTTGATGTACGGTTTCAAAAAATCTGCGGTCAATTTGAAGTTGCTGCAGAAGTTTGATTTTTCCGGTGCATTTTTTCTTTCGCTAGCTTTAGGTTCATTGACCTATATGTTAGAAGAAGGGGCCCGAAAAGATTGGTTCGAAGATTTCAGTATGCAGCTCTTTTTATTGGTGTTCATATTTAGTTTTGCGGTATTTATTGTCTTGATGCTGATTAAAGAAAATCCTCTTTTAAGAATTGATTTACTAAAAGAGAGAAACTTTGGTTTATCGGCATTAATTACCTTATTGGCCGCGATTGCACTGTACGGAGGAGTCTACGCCACGTCGGTCTATCTGGGGCAAATTCAAAATTTTTCGGCGCAGCAAATTGGATCCACCATCATGTGGATCGGATTACCACAAATATTAGTGATGCCGCTTTTACCATTTTTAATGAGCCGTGTTGACTTACGCATCTTGGCCTTTACTGGCTTTGCGCTTTTTATGTATAGTAATTTTCTGAATGGATCTTTAGATTTTTTCTACTCTGGGGACCAATTTCGAATTTCATTAATACTGCGGGCTCTGGGGCAGCCGTTATTTATGATTCCTTTATCTTCCTTGGCGATGTCCAGGATTGCAGAGGATCGGATTGCCGATGCTTCAGCAATTTATAACACGCTCAGGAATATTGGCGGTTCGATCGGGATTTGTCTGGTGTCGACTTTATTAGTAACCAGAACGTCTCATCATATTCAAACCCACACGCAGGCCATAGATATTGATAATGTTCAGCTTTGGTCTGATTATCTTCCCGTGCAAACTGATTTTTTTAATAATTCGATGTCGGGTTGGGTTGAGGCTAAAGCCATGACGGTCCGTCACGTCATGAAGATTGCTTATCGTGATTCGTTGATTGAATCTTTCAGTGATTCGTTCAATATTATCGCTTGGGGTTTACTTCTTTGTCTTGGTCTTATCCTGTTACTTAATAAGTCGTCGATTTCTTCTTCGTTTGAAGGCGGACATTAAATCTAACATCACTCTTATTTTCAGGCCGATGAGGCTGTTAAAGTGCCCTGTCTAAAGGTTTGACGACCTTGTAAAAGACTCTTAGAGTTTGCGATTTTAATCCCATAAAGCCTGCTAAATTCCACAAAGCTTTGTGAAGCTTTCAAGAGTGGTCTATAAATTCTTGAAACGGGGGAACACATGAAAATTGTAATATCACTTATTCTAGCATTAGCTTCAACTCAGGCTATGGCTTCAAATCAGACTTCGAGACGAACAACACAGAATTACTTAACTATTCGATCAGTAGAATTCAAAGATTTGACAAATGAATACCGCGCGAAAGATCACGGCCAACTGACTCAGCTAAAGACTATTGCTCCGGCGGCGAAAAATTTATCGAACCCATTCGGGCCTATTTCTGGAACATTGAATCAAGCAGATTTAATTGTCGATAAAATTATAAATATTGGCCAAAAAATTTGGACAGTCGTTGATAAAGGCCGTCCCGTTCAAAATTTCCAGAATTCAGTAGCTAGCGCTTTACCTGCGAATGCAAATTCGTGGACTGACTTGGTGTCTTGGAAGCAGCCAGAGTCAAAGGTCATCGGCATATCGTATAAAAATTTGTATGGAATGGAAGTCGTCCGTTTTGTTTACCGTATCATTTTACTGTCGGGCGGTTCGGTCAACGGCGTTGGAAATTACATCGGTTACGCGGCGGTTGAGCCTGTCGAAATGGAAACAAGTTATATGTACACTTTTGATTCTCAGGCAGTAGTGGTAAATATTTTTAATAAAGGAACTCACGAGAATCCTTTAGCAGGAATGATTCTGACAGTTCGGTGGTCCGTTGAGACTGTGGTCAAAAAATCTGTAGGTTCTCAAACATTTTTTTTGGATGGAGCCGGAAATATTGATGTGGCAGAGAAAGCGACTTTAAAATAAAGATTATTTTTGTGCGTAAAGATACGAGAAGAATGAATATCATTTATAAAAAAATGTTAAGTGAAAAGGCTTCTAGTTCTAGAAGCCTTTTAATTTTTGAACAAGTGCCATTTCTTCGTTGTTCGGGTCCCGGCCGTACGTTTCGCGAAAATCCTTCTTGAAGTGCTCAATACTTTTTTGTGAAGCGATGCTGTGATAATCAGTCTTAGCCATCTCTTCAGAGTGTTGCACCAGGGGGCCAAAAAGCATTTGAACTTGTTCTGAGCCATGCTCCTGCAAATGAGAATAGGTCAAGTAAGAGTAGGCCGGTAAGCCGATGAAAAGTGCGGCTACCAACGTCCAATTGTACGTTACCGAAAAAGTGTTAAAAACAGATTTGAACTGCGAATTTAACAAGTAAGGCTTCAGCAACTCACGATTTTTATCGACGCCTTCCCAAGCCACTTTGACAGCTAAGTCTAATGGTAAAACAGCACCATTTAATTTAGGCATATAAAATAAAGCAAAAGGCCAGCGGCTATAAATATCTTTAAATGGAGTCATGACCCAGGTAAAAACTTTTCTTTTCATGCTGGGTGTGGCATCCGTTCCGGTAAATAAAAAACTTTCTAAACCTTTAGCAAGTAATGAATGGCGGGCCTGCATGTAAAGAATGCGATCACTGCGGCTCATGTCTTTAGTGACATTCAAGTCTGAAAGAAACGTGATTTGTTCTAACTTCTTAGCAAAATTATCAAAATCGTAGCGATCCCAAGAACCCGCATTTTTCAGCGGTTTCAGTAAACGTCTTAATTTAAAAGCCTGGTACCGCGCTTTCGTCTGCGCCGTAAAAGACTTGGCAGCAAGATCAGGCTGCATAAAGTCAGTGATATTCTTATCTAGAATGAAGTTGTTGTATTTTGAATTCAGAGAATCAATGACTTCCGCGTAATATAAGGGACTTGATGGCGGCGCCACAGAGAAAATATTTAAACAGCGAAGCTGAGCTTCGCTGTTTAAAGAAAAAACCAGAACAATAAAAGAAAAGAAAGAGAAAATTTTCATTATTTTTTAGCTTGGCGATTTTTAATTTCTGCAGCTAACTTATTAGCTGTTGTATCCAAGTTTATTAACGTTGAAAGAATTAACTTTTTAGACTGTTCAGAACTTAATCCAACTGTCATGCTTAAGATATCCGGAAGACCAGCCGCTCCAGTAGCTCCATACGCCATTGGTTTTTTTGCAACTGTTACGGTATCTTCAACAGCTTGTTGAATTTTCGGTAATACATTTTTAAGGAAGCCATCTGTCTCTTTCGCGATTCGCGGGTAAACTAAATGTAAAAGCAAGTAAGAAAAACTGGCTAATAAGGCCATGTCTTGAGTTCCGCCAAGGTTTGCAACGATGTTGGAAATCTGACTTTGATTTTCAAGTAGCGCTGTGCTGATTGTGTTTAATGAACTGGTGATTTCTTCAAGCTCTGGAGTCAACTTACCAGATTTTGAAAGCTCACGAGAGGTATCAAAAACAATTTGACTCACAACGGTCGCATCAATTTTATGGCTTTCTTTGTAGTGAGCTATCAAGGCATTCACGGCCATTGAAGCGGTACTTAAAGCTAAAATTGCAGAAGATGCCTCTTCAGATTTTAAATGAGAATTCATCGTAAATGCAGTTAACGCAACAAGGACAACCTGAACGCGGTTGGCATATTTTAAAATAGCATCTGAATCATTTATCGTCGAGATGTCGCTCAATTTTTTCATCAAGCTTTGAACTTCTGTTAAAGCATCAATTAATTCCTGAGTTGTTTTCGAATCTGCAGAATTCATTAATGCAATAATCTCTTTTTCACCAAGAGTTTTATTAATTGCATCTTGAACTTGCTCAACGTTCGTTTGTGCCATTGCAAGCTGGAACGAGTTAAGTAATATTGTTGCCGATACAGCCATAGCCATCATTTTTTTCATAGGTTTCCTTCTTTCTAGGGTAAACCTGTTAATTGCGAATTGAATGCCGAGGCCTAAAACCAGTATAAAAACGGACGTGTCATTTTGAGAGTTATTTTCTAGACAACAGCCGTAAATTGGCATTTTTCAAACAACCGCAGACCGCTTCACCCCGAGCTAGTTGCTCTTAATTCCTGAAGCTGCAGTTTCGACAACCCCCGAAGCCGAGTTTTCGAGTAAGCCATAACACCAAGCGCTTCGGCTTCATTCAGTAAGATATAATCCCGCACGATACGATAAGCCTTTTACCCCTTAGCCACGCGGGTAAACGGCCGGTACTTCCAAAGCCGCATTGTTCTTCGTTCTGTTTTAGGGGTATCGGTCACGCTGTTTCTGCGCTTCGAATTTAGGGTATCGGTCACCACCCATTTACCTTCTGAATGAGGGGTATCGGTCACACCTTTTTCTGGTTGCATTAATCCGGGATTTCTCTCGGAAAGATCTTGTATTGCAAATCCTGCTAAACCTTTCGCGATAAACTGCTGGGCGATCTGTCCGGGTAACACCCGAAGAAAGCTCTGACACAGGCTTCTTCTAGTTATGCGGATTAGCAAATGCACGTGATCACCTTGAACTGAGACCTGCTCGATCTTTACAAAAAATATTTTTGCGTAAACTTGAATAAGTTTTTGAATTAGAAAATAGCGTTTATATGATCTAAGTCCTCCCCCGCGAAGACACTCACGATTTACTTTAAGCACTACGTGAATGGGATCTTTCGTTGATAGCGCTCGCAGTTTCCTTCCGGCTCGGTATTTTCGTAGTTCCCCGCCGTGGCTTAGACGGTGTTTCCACGGAGTTGATTTAAAGACTAATTGTTTCATGTGACCGATACCCCCAAAAGCTTTTAAGAGATGGACGGTGCAAGG
>JAYTHR010000552.1:0-8226 GCA_043732425.1 Bdellovibrionales bacterium | reverse complement strand
TTTCACCAACGTGGTCTTTTAAATCACTGATATATATACGCATTTTTATGCTCCTCGAATCTAGAGCATAAATTCTAGCGAGGTCTTAACTGATCAACAAGTGATTAGTCTTTCGAGAGGACGCGTTGTGTGAAATCATTATCCGTTAGCCCTGAGTTGACCTTGATGGCCGTCAGATTCAGATCAGTGCCTCTTTTGTTTTCAAGATTGCGAATAACAATTTTTTCAGCGCGAAATAATCCATTAAAAGACTTGTAGCTCTGAAAATCGATTCTTTTTAGTGCAGTTCCTGTCGTTCCAAAATATTCAATGCGTAGCGGAAGAAGTTGTTTTTGATCAATCCACAAAACGGCTTTGGAATAGCGGGTTTGGTTTGACGCCGATTTCACTTCGATTAAAGACACGTCAAAATTGCCAACCTTAGTTTTTTTTACTAATTCTACTTTTGAGGATTGCACTGTCGCCAGATCTAACTCTTGAGGACTTAATTCGGAGCCTAAAACGCCTTCCTGCTTATTTGTTGAAATAAAACGCCGCACTTGTTTTGAACTAGGTAAATAAATCCACTGCTGTTCGCTGCCATTATCCACCACACTAAGAAGTCCAGCGCCTTTTTGATCGGCTGGCTTTTGGATTTTAATTAAAACCTGATTTTTTTTATCTGAAAACTTTCTTTTCAAAATCATTTGGCGTTCTTTTTTTGAGCCGTCAGCTTCGATAATGGTCATTGTCACCAAAGCAGAATCATCTTTTGAGGATAGCAGCGCTTGAGATTTTTTAAGAATATCTTGAGCCTCATTCGCAAAGGTAGCCCGAGGTGCTCCTATAAAAACGAGTGTGAATAAAACCAAGCTCATAAAATGTTTTTTAAATTGAAATAAAAAGCTTGGTAAAAAGATCAAATCACCAAACAAGGCAGCCACCACAGATAAAATCATATATTGTCCAAACATTCTGTTCATTCCAAAGTAAGAAAACAAAAACACGACGAATCCCAGAATAACCAAAGTTGTTGCCAGCACGCAAGCATTTGCCTCTTCGAGCAATGCTTTTTTCAGAGGAAAATAATTTTTGTAATTATTTAATTTTTGCAACTTCAGAACGCGGCCCAAGATGTAAACGGTATTCGTAAATGCTAGGCCAATCGCTATTGAAAAAATAATAGCCACGCTTGGCTTTAGTGAAACCTGATTCATATTCAAACAGATTAGCAGAACTAGCGGCGGAATTAAATTTGGCAAACACGCCAACAAAGCCCAGCGCCACGATCTAAAAACAAAGGTCAGCAACAGCCCAATCACAAGCAAAGCTTGCCAAAAACTGAACACGAGATCTTTTGAGATTTCTTGATTTATAGTATGATACTGAGTTCCAAAACCAAACGACGAGACTTTCGATTCTGGAAAACTTTCTTTTAAAGTTCTAAATATACTCGACTTTGCGTATTGAATTTTATCCGAAGGCAAATCTTTGTAGCGGATTTGAACAAGTGCATTACGATTGTCGTGAGAAATAAATTTATCAATGGGATTCGTCGCCGATAATGAGAACATAAAATTCTTCTCGGCCAAGTCTGCGGAAGACGCTGGAAGTCGCTGGCTATCATTAGCAGAAATCGATTTATAAAAGTCAGCCACAGAAACTGCTGATCCGACCGTAGAAAGTTTTTTAATTTTTTTAACCGCAGAATCCAGCTTCTTCAAGGCGTCTGTTTGCTGCCAGCTTGATTTTGTTGTAACTACGAAGTTAGCCTCCAGTGTGCCACCAAAACGCTGGTCGATAAATTCGCTGGTGGTTCGCGTTTGCTGTCCCTCTGGAAGGTCGTCTAAGATTTTAGAATTCCAATTGATTTTAGTGACGCTGTAGAAGCCAAATGCAAACACAAATAGTGACGGAATTAAAACGGTTTTTCGATTTCGAAGGGTCCACAAAGACCAGTAGGCAGGCTTATGAATCCAAGAGCGAAACTCACATTTGGGAAAAAAGCCGAATAAAGGAATTGAAATAAGATGAACCAAAAGCCAAACGGATAATGAGCATCCGGCAACGATTAGGCCGTAGTTCTGAATAAGGCCGGATGAAGATGTTCGAAGCAATAAGAATCCTAAACCTGTTGTTAAAACGGCCAATAAATTTTCCCAAAACAATGCGCGGTAAGTTTCCCACAAATTTAAGGTAGTTAAAAAATGGGTTTGAATATGAATGACTAAAGAAATGACGGCTAAAGAAATTAAAATCGGCAATGTGGTTAATAAAATGTTTAAGTAAATCCCGAGTGCGGACATGGCTCCTAATACGACAATGTTCACGAATATTAAAGTAATCACGACGGGAACAATTGAAATTGGTTTTTTATAAACTAAAAGTAAACCCAGCATAAAAAGAACTAACCCGAAGCCTACTGAGCGCAAAAGTTCTTTTTTTAATAAAACACTGAGATCTGCCTGGACAACGGGTAGGCCGCCAAACTCGACTTGGATGCCGGGATAATTTTTTAGAAAATAAGAATTTAAGTTTTGCGTGTATTCAAATATTTCTAAAGGAGTCGCGGACTTCAAATTTAGAATAATCAGGGTCGCGGACTCATCACTCACCAAAAGATGCGGCTTTACAAAAGGGTGAATCGCCGCCAGTTTTTCGCGCTCTTCAAAAGTGCGATTATCAAAGATATGCCCCACAGATATTTCTTGCGATGTGCTCGAGGCCCCTTCGATAGAAGCCAGGGAAACTACAGATTTAAAATCGGCGCTATTTTGAAAAGAGTCATGAATGTTTTTTAGCACAGTGTAGTTCGAAGGCTGCAGCCAGCTGGACGATCCGGCGGTTTTCAAAACTAAAAAAATGGACAGGTTCTTATCGAACTGAAACAATGACCGTAAACGGTCCTCTTGAACTAAAAGCGGATGATTTTGCGGATAAAACTGTTTCAGAGAATACTCAGTCTTCAGATGAAAAGTTGTATAAACTCCAAACAAAAAAAGCAACAAGCAGGCGGAGGCCATTAAAGTGTTAAATAGAAATACATTTTTCCTAGAATTACCAGGTAAATACTGTCGCAATAATTTTAATCTTCTATTGAGCTGCATTCTCATCCTACCGAAAGGTCTAGTAAGCTTATGAAAAAAATTTCAATCAAAATACTATCCTCCTTTTCGGTTTCCCTGGTGCTACTTCTGAGTCTAGATCTAAACGCTCAGGTTGTTTCTATGTCGCCAGCGGCTGTTTGGATGAGCCAACTGAACAAAAACATACAAAAGTTAACCTATGATATCGCGAAGTCGTCTCAGTTGAATGTCAGTCTTCCGAACGGAAAAGTGAGTTCGGATCAGGTTGATATACGCGGTCATTTTCAGTTGCAGCAAGTTCAACCCGAATTAAACCAACTGAAGGCTGCCGTAAGCATTCACAATCTGGATGTCACCGCAAAAAATGTTCAAATACAAATGACTGTAGAGAAAGACTTAGGCTTTGGCTCAGCGACCCTGAATTTAAATGCTACATGTGCTGCCGTGACTATGCATTTAAGGGAACCACAACCGCTGTATGCCCTTATCGATAAGTCACTGCAGGTCTTACAGATTTCTGAAACTATACCTGGCAGCGCTTTTGAGATGATCATGACGGGTTGCACAGCAATCGCGGGTCTGGATCAAGCGATTCAAGAAAAAGTTTTTGAGTATGTGCGCACGCAATTTATGTCGCAAGAGATTCATCAAACCGTATCTGCAGAGCTTAATCTTCAGCTGAATAAAAAAATAAATGATCTGGCAAAAATGTATCTAAGCCAAAGCATTGCTAACCCGACAGTTCATATCAAAATTGATGATCAGTTAAGACTCTGGGCTTATCTCGGAAATGATGTAGAAAAATTATTTTCTGCAGACGATCTATCAGCTATCGGGGCTAACTTAAAAACGACGGTATTAATAAAGAAAGCCTTTTTAGAAAACACGATTTTAAATTATCTGAATGGTAAAGTGACTGCTGCCCCTATTTTTTCGTCGAAAACTCCGCAACTCAGAAGCCTAACGTGTTCACGATGGTCCCAATTTTTTGCGTGGCCCTCATTAATGTCACTTCCGAAATGTTTTGAAATGAAAATTATTTCAAAAGTTAAAGATTTGAAATTAACAGACGTAAAGACTATGAAATTTGCAGTGAAAGCAGAAACGTGGGCCCAAGCTGAAAAACAGAATAAAGATATTGCCTACTTTTCTTCGAAGATTAATTTTTCACTGGTTTCTATGAAGCCAAGTCTGACTTCATTTATCGGCCAGCAATTTCCGAGCTTTTTAGACTGGGCCCGGTCTTCAGACCGCATGCCGACGAGCCAAATCGCATCGGCATTTGAAACATATTTAATTCAGCAGATGGCTTATTTGAAATCAAGTCAGGATCCGAATACAAATTTAATCTTAGCTTGGCTTAAATTCGAAAAAGTGACCGCTATTGGGGTAGACAGCCTTAGCTTTCAACTGAAAAATTAAAAAGCATAGGTCAGCTTAAGACCTAAGTTATTCGTTTGAACATAAGCCTTAATTAATGGGTCATCCGACGCTGTAATTTGATTCCACGATAAATTTGTCTTAAAACGGTCCGTCCATTTTTTTTCATAGCGAAAAGAAATCAGATAAGACGGGCTTTTTTCATTGTACACCACGGCGCCAGATAACGAATTTTCGGGATTAGCATCCACTAAAAAACCAAGAGCTGATGACTTTTCAAAAAAGCCTAATAGCGTTTGCAGTTCTGAATTGGAGTTATTTTTCCAAAGCCGATTGGCCTGAAGAAAGTAATGTAAAGAATAACGACTGATATTTAAATTACTTTCCAGCGCAAAGGTACAAGCGGTTGAAAAAACAGGGTCTGCATAAAAATCTTTTTCCGACTTACAAAAAGTTTTAAGAATTATACTATCAAAAGCTGCAGTCACGCCGCCGCCCAGGTGTTCCGACTTAAACCAAGTTAAATCTAAATCAACGGGGGGCCGGATGACGCCCACTAGGGGCGTAATCGAAGTCACATCAATATTAAAATGCGGAGACACCTGCGGAATTTGATTGGCTCCCGAAAAATAAAAACCGTAAAAATCAAACTGGCCCGTAGTCCATTTACCTAAAGCGCCAAAATTATTATCAAAGGGATGATTTAATTCCGAATCATTGCGGTAATTATAGCTAATATTATCGGGCAGTAAAAAAGTGCCTGATGAATTCGTCACCGGAAGCGCATCTGTTCTCGGCCACCACGGGGATTGCGTGTCGGGTAATAACGATTTTCTGTTTTTTGGAATGTAAAATAATTTAAAATCTAAACTAGAAACGTGAAAATCAACAAGAGCTCCAAGTGATCCTAAGTTTTCGCTGGCTAAAGGTTGTCGATAATCCTTTCCGTGAATGACTTCAAATATATTATTGATATCGGTTCCCTCAGGGGAAAGCGTCCAGAACCCCAAGTTTAAATCAACCCACGAGGTGGACGCCAGTAGCCCAAGATCTGTTGGATTAATCACATATTTTTGATCATCTTGCTTTGTTAGTTGCACATAGTTGACGGCGACATTTGTTTTCAGCGATAGGACAGGGCTCAATTCAAACGAGCCCACCGTTTTAAATTCATACTTAGCAAATAAGGGCGAACTGTTTTTAGGATTCAAATAGAAATCTTGAAATTCAGTGGATAGTGAATACCGCAAAGGTTCAGCACGAAGTGCGAATGCAGAAAAAATAAAAAGTAGAAAGATTTTTAAGCTGAGGCTCACACCCCTATAAGCCTAAAATCTTCTTGAGCTCAGTGAAAGACTTATTTACATTTATTCGTCCATGCGTTGCAACTTCGAAAGTATGCCCTTCGGTCACATCAACACCGCGTAAAATAGCTTGTTTGATTTGCTGACTTGTCGCTTGTGGAAAAGCTCCCCACAGTAGTGCTGCGGCTCCAGCCGTCATCGGTGCCGCCATACTTGTTCCACTCATCAGTTCTGTTTGATTTCCCGGGGTCGTCGAATAAATATCGACTCCTGGCGCTGCCACATGAACCTTCCGCAGTCCAAAATTTGAAAAACTAATCATGAAGTCATCGATCGTTGAAGCCGCTACGTTAATTTGATTTAACAAATTAAAACCAGACGGGTAATCCGGATTCACATCGACGTTGACGCCAATTCCGTGGCTATCGCCATTTCCGGCCGCGGTAATTAATAATATTCCTTTATCGGATAAAGCTTTCATCGCTGCGGCAAGATTTGGAATACACGGAGCACCACCCCAACTTAGATTCATGATCTTCGCTCCACGGGATGCCGCATAGTTCATAGCGGTGATAGCATCACCTAGAGAGCCGCCGCCATCATTACCAATAAACTGGGCGGGTAAAATTTTTGCTCGCGGCGCAACTCCACTGACCGGGCCCGCAGTAGGATCCGCCGCGATAATTCCTGACACGTGGGATCCATGACGGTTTTTTACAGGATCATTAACTTCTTTATTGATTTGCACGCCGTAGACGTCGTCGATGAAACCATTTCCGTCGTCGTCGATTCCGTTGTTTGGAATTTCGTTGGGGTTAATTAAAATATTGGGGTGTAATTGCTGATGATTCACATCCACCATGCCGTCTACCACGGCAACAATAACGCCTTCACCGTGAAGATTTTGGTTCCATAGGGCATCAGCTTGAATCATCTTTGGACCCCAGTTAATGACTGCGGTTGAAGCCGTATGAATTTCTGATTCGTTAATCACGTTTTGGTGAAGCTGAATGTGATGATCATGGTCAACGTGCTTAATCAGAGACAAGTTATCTTTCACGAATGTTTGCCGAAACTCGTCCATATTTTGCGCGTGCTCGACCGAAAACGTGCCGTCTTCCCACTGAACGATGAACCTATTTTTCACCACCGTGCCACCAACACACTCAGTGACCGAGGTTGCC
This sequence comes from Bdellovibrionales bacterium, assembly GCA_043732425.1. Classification (GTDB taxonomy): domain Bacteria; phylum Bdellovibrionota; class Bdellovibrionia; order Bdellovibrionales; family Bdellovibrionaceae; genus Pseudobdellovibrio. Next base: position 1,293 of record JAYTHR010000552.1, on the reverse strand, counting down.
GTCACCGAGTCGATCGTTTTGGTGGTCGGACTACAGGCCGCTGTAAAAAGTGAAACTGTGAAAAGCAGACCTACGATTTTGACAACGTCCATGTTGACTCCACCACTGAGATCATCCTGATCTCGGTATTGAGACCACTTGAATGTCTAGTAATGGTTAATACATCGGAGCAATAGTGTCTTATTTTGAGTCGAGTAAACGTCCAGGGACTTAAGTCTGGGCCTTAAAAGAAAATCAGATTTATTTAACCGAAAACATTTAAATCTTAACGACAAATTCCTTCAGGAAAGAACAAAACTTTTGCTCTACTTTTTTTGCAGTTTCGGTGACTTCAGAATGGGTCAATTTATTTTGAGAAATTCCCGCAGCTAAATTGGTTATACAAGAAATAGCAGCGACGCGGACACCTAAATGGTTCGCCGCAATCACTTCCGGAACGGTCGACATACCAACGGCTTTTCCACCAAAAGATTTAAACATTCTAATTTCTGACGGAGTTTCGTAGGTTGGTCCCGTAACGCCAACATAAATACCTTTATGAAAAAATGTTTTTTGCGCTCTTAAGATGGGTTCCGCGATTGCAATTAAACTTTTATCGTACGCTTCCGTCATATCTGGAAAGCGCGGCCCTAGCTCTTTAATATTCGGACCCATCAGTGGATTTGTACCCATTAAATTAATATGATCTTCAATAATCATGAAATCTCCGGGATTCATTCCGTCTCCGAATCCACCCGCAGAGTTGGTCACCACTAGTATTTCAATTCCCAAAAGGGCCATTGTGCGCGCCGGGAAAACCACGGTTTCCATCGAATGGCCTTCGTAATAATGAACGCGTCCTTGTAACACCACAAGATCGGCACCATCAATTTTACCAAAAATTAAATTGCCCGAGTGGCCCTCAACGGTTGGAGAAATAAAATTAGGAATATCTTGAAACGGCAAGGTGCACTCGATCTGCATGTGCTGCACGAAGTGACCAAGCCCAGAGCCCAAAATAACGCCGATACGAGGTTTTACTTTTGTTTTTGTTTTCAGAAAGTTAATTGTCTCGGTCAGCTTTTCAATTACCATTTATTTTAATCCTTATTTAACTTTCTGCTCAGCGTGCGCGTCATTTAAAACTTCCTTAATCAAAACGTGGGCCGTGGGTTTTTGCAACGAAATTTGAAAGCTATCGACTAACATTTGTTTTGTAGCCTCATAAAGTTCGGGCTCATCGCCATGAACCGTATAAATAACTTCACCCGCGACAACCGCGTCTCCAATTTTCTTATGAAATTCAATTCCGGC
>JAYTHR010000551.1:0-2428 GCA_043732425.1 Bdellovibrionales bacterium | reverse complement strand
AAATGTCATGGCATCTGTCGGCAAATAGGGATCCGAGGTCAAAACTAAACTTTGACCCGTGATCAGCCCCACCTCTTCGCTAAGACCTGACCATTCCTTTGCGGAACCGATGCCTTGGACTTGCAGAGTGTCTCGTAAGCGGCCGATCATATCCATGTTAAGACTCGCTTCAAAGGCCGTCTTAAAAGGTTTTTTATGTTGTTGTTCCCAGACTTTAACAAAAGAATGAGATCCTAAAACTCCGGTTTCTTCACCTGACCAAATGGCAAAGTTTAATGGCTTTTTTAATTTCTTCAGATTCTCAGGACGTGAAAAATATTGCGCCAGTTCTAACACACCGGCAACCCCCGAAGCATTGTCGTCAGCTCCGAAATGAATTTTACCTTTTTCATCTGCGCGCGCTAAAGATGATCCCGCAATTTCTCCGCGACCTAAATGGTCCCCATGGGCCCCGACAATCAATGCTAAAGAGTTTTTTCCAGACTTTGGAACTAACTGCCCGACCACATTTAAACCGATCGATTTTTCATACTTAAGATCGACTTCCGCAGCTAAGTATTGAGAATTCAGCATGAATCCGGGTGTGGGATTTACAGTATCATATTGCAGCTTAAATTTTTCAAAACTTTCCGAGACTTCACGATGATCTGAGTTTTTAATCAGCTCGATGAAGCGATTTTCTGAAATTTTTAAAACGGGAATCGTGCTATCCGAAAGGCTACCTTCGAACTTCATAGCTTTCGAATTTAATTTTGAAATAAATAAAACTCCGGCAGCCCCGGCATTTTTAGCCACGGTGATTTTGTGTTGGGGTCCAGAAAAAGTAATCAGCTGATGCTGGATATCCTTATTTTCAATATCGGGAATACCTTCGAACATCAAAACCCATTTTCCCGTGACATCTAAATCTTTGTAAGAATCATAGGCCGCTATTTTTTCGGTGGCTGGCACTTTTAAACCGTAACCAACAAAAGTCACCGGCTTAGCTGGAAATACTCCTGTTTTTGAATACGATAAAACTTGGAAGTCTTCCAGTGGAACTAATTTTTTGGTGATGCGCCCGTTCAGTTCTAAAGAATTTTTCTCGCTGGCTTGGACGCCGGAAACAAATTCAAATTTTTGAACAAAACTATTTCCAACCACGGGCTTTAAACCCCAAGATTTAAAAAGATCGGAAAGCTTTTGCGTGTAAATTTTTTCTTCGTTTGAGCCCGTCTTTCGACCTTGCATTTGTTCTGAGGCCAAATAGTTAATAATGTGGTGTAGGTTGTCTTGGCTACGCTTTTCCGTTAACTTCAGATCAACGGCTGCAGGGCTTAGACCCAGAAGCTGGCGGGCCTTTGAATCGTCCCAATCTGCAATGTAAATTTGGCTTTCCCCTTTTTCATTCTTATGAGACCATGTCATCTGCTTTCCATCCGGAGAAAAACTGGCCAGACCATCAAAGCCATCGGCAAAAGTAATTCGTACTGGTTTTTTTGTTCCCAAGCTGTCGACAATAAAAAGCTCAAAATTGGAATAGCCTAAAAGCGAGGACGAGAAAATAATATAATCGCCTGAAGGATGATAAAATGGCGCCCAAGACATCGACCCTAAATGCGTGACTTGCTTCTGATCCGTACCATCGGCATTCATCGTGTAGATCTCGGCTTTACGGCCGTCGGCTGAAAAACGGCGCCAGGTTATTTTTTTTCCATCAGCACTGAAAAAAGGTCCGCCGTCATAGCCCGGCGAATAGGTCAGTCTTTTCACCTGAGAACCATCTGCTTTCATGATGTAAATTTCCATGGCATAGGAAGCATCTTGATCAAACAATTTTTGATCTTCCGCGCTTAATTTTTCTTCGTAAGCCGATCTGTTTGAGGCAAAAACAATCCACTTTCCATCGGGCGAATAAGAGCCTTCAGCATCATAGCCTTTGGCATGGGTTAGTTGTTTGATATGCTTTCCGTTTAAGTCCGATTCAAAAATATCGAACTGATCATCGAAGCTCCAGGCATAGCGCCCTTTGACGGGTTTAGCACGGTCAGCGTATTCTGTGGCTACTTTCTCTTTCAATTTCGGATCTAAGTGTGTCGACGACCACATGACTTTTTTTAAATTGGGATGAATCCAGCCGCAGGTGGTCTTTCCTTCCCCCGTTGAAACACGAGTCGTCTGCCCAGTTTTTAAATCTAAAATAAACATCTGGTAAAAAGGATTTCCAGCTTCACGTTCAGATTGAAAAATCATTTTTTTACCATCGGCACTAAAATAGCCTTCACCGGAACGCTCGCCCACGAAGGTTAACTGTTTCGAGTTTTGTAAAATGGAATGGGGCACATTCACGATCATTTCTGATAGTTTGGCTTCAGCGGCTGATTTCAATTGATTTTGCTTGTCATCTGCCTGGGATCTTACCGCGAAAAAAGATATCGATAGAGTGACA
>JAYTHR010000550.1:0-8279 GCA_043732425.1 Bdellovibrionales bacterium | reverse complement strand
TTGCTTTCTAATCAAAAAAGCTTCGAATCCCAAACTAAGTAAGGGACTGATGGCCATCGATAAAGTAATAACGGCCGTTAAATACGCGAGGAGATCCGAAGTAGCAATTTTTAAATGAAGTATCATTGAAAATATCACAAATGCAAATTCACCCCCCTGGGAAATGGTCACGGCCATTCGGGCTGAATTTTCAGAATTTATTTTAAAAATGCGGCCAACAACATAGATCGTTAAGAATTTTATTAATAAGTATCCGAGTGCAAGTGACACGAGTAAGCTGGGTTGGTTCAGAATTAAATCCAATTGAACACTCATTCCAACCGCGATGAAAAATAATCCCATCAGAAGACCTTTAAAGGGCTCTAAGTTGGCTTCTAGTTCATGGCGGTATTCTGAATCAGCTAATAAGACTCCGGAAATAAAAGTTCCTAACGCCGCTGATAGCCCGACCTTTTGCATAAGCTCTGCAACACCGAGGACAATTAACAATGTGGCTGCGGTGAAAATTTCTTGCGCACGACTAGCAGCAATGATGCGAAACAGCGGGCGAATTAAAAAGCGGCTTGCTAGCACTAAGCCCAATAATAATAGGCTCACTAAAAAAATACTTTGAAGTGAAAGTGAGTGCGTCGTTTCGTTAAAAGTTAAAAGTGGGATCAAAGCCAGAGCGGGGATGGCGACTAAATCTTGCATCAGCAAAATAGAAAAACTAGCCCGACCGAATACGGTGTTAAACTGATTTCTTTCCGTCAATGTTTGTAACGCAAAAGCCGTTGAAGAAAGAGATAGCGCAAATCCCAAGACCGCTGCAGCTACGACAGGAAGATTAAGACCTAAACCAATGCTAAAGAAAATTAAAGAGGACAGAAGAATCTGCAAGCCTCCGAGTCCGATGAGATGAGATCGCATAGACCAGAGCTTTCGCGGCTGAATTTCTAGCCCTATAACGAAAAGAAGTAGAACCACACCTAGCTCTGCGAAACTAATAACGCTTTCTGAATCAGGTATTAATTTAAGTCCAAATGGACCCACGATAAGACCTGCCATTAAGTAGCCCAGAACAGACCCGAACTTAAGCCACCGAAACAGGGGCACCAAAATGACGGACGAGAAAATAAAGACTAAGGCTTGCTCAATAATTGATGGCATAATTTAGAAACGTTTTGCATTCAACATGATGAGGGTACAATCGTTGATCACTTCTATCCCGGCATTTTTTAGATCAATTTCAAGTTCGGGATTTTCGCTACCTGGATTGAAAATAATTCGGTGAGGATTCAATTCAATAATTTGTTTCTTAAGCTGGCTTGAAGTACTCGAGTTCACATACATCGTTAAAGTATCGACTGGTTTTTTAACGTGATCAAGATTTGAAAAAACCGTAACCCCTTCAATCATTTTTAAGTGGGGATGAACTGGCAAAGGAGTGTGTCCGTACTGATTTAACAACTTAAAGGCTTTGTAAGCAAACCGATCGGGTTGATCTGAAGCACCTAAGATAACTACTGATTGACTCACAAGACCCCCGACTATAATTAACCCCGATATAGAGTCTTCAAACTTCACTATTTTATACTAGATCTTGTTAGAGATGCATGTCAAATTATCGTAACATTGCTAATTCTATCGACAATTATCGAGTGCCGAATTAAAATTGCCAAGATGAAGTATCTGCAAGAGCTAGTTTCTTTTTTTCGTAATATTTCGCAAGATTCTCGAATTCCAGTCTTGGATAAAAAACTAATTCTTTTATTTTTATTCCTTATCATTTTTCCCAATCATCTTATTTTTGATTGGCGGCCCTTCATTGGCTTACTGGCAAATTATTTTTTAATTGGGATCGTATTCGATTATTTTTTTAATCACTTGGACCGCGAGCTTCTGCTATCTCATTTTCCGTGGTCATTGAAAAGTTTTATTCAGTTTAAAAACTTTGCCAGTCTATTTACCTTCTGCATCCCGGGATGGATTAAAAGTAAAATTTGGATTTATAAGCCTTCGGTTTATAAAAATATTTGACTAGAAATTTAGGCCTAGAAGAACCGTAATCCCCGCCGAACCTTTGAACGAATTTGTTAATGGAAAATCTAAGTGCGGGATAATTTGATAATCGAGAATTTTTTTATAAATGACTTCACTCCAGGCGACCGAAAGACTGTAACTTTCTAAATGATAAGCGGGCCGGCTGTTCGAGCTGAAAAAAAGATTATATGAAAAAGACGAATGATCCGTGATGCTTTGGCCAACTGACAGTCCACTGTTCGAGCTAAATAGATGCAATTTTTCTTGATACTCACCTTCGTTAATAATCGCTAACGAATAATAATCCGAAAGAATGATATTCGTATTCATGGCGCCAAAAACACCAGTTCCTTTATCTGGATTTGCGAAAAATTCTAATTTTGGTCGCAGTTCGTAATGATCCATTTTCGCAGTGCTATCAAAGCGCAGAGAATGCGATACTTTTAAAGGGTCTTTAAGTTCGATACGCGGCTGAAACGCGGTTCTGACGTTACCTAGTTTTTTAAATAACCCAACGGAAGCTCCGTAATTTGTTTCGGGCAAGGCTTGTCTTAAGTAACCTCGCCTTTGACGTTGTTCTTCGGCCTCATCGTAGGTTGAAAATTTCAATTGCCAGTATTCTTCTAAGTTAGGCAGTCGCAAATTAATATTGAAATGAACAATGCTAGATACCGGAACTCCTTCAGAGGATTCTACAATGTTCTCGACGCGGATACTAGTGGTATTTCTTTTAGTGGATTTATCACTACCGGATAAAAATAAATCAATTTTTTCTGCAGCATGATCGAACATCTGCGAAATGTACATATTACTTCGAATGAACGCCCGTTCCCAACTAAAAGGCTCGTCCGCTTTTTTCTCGTCGGCAGCACCCCAGCAAAGCGAACTTACTAAAAATAAGGCGATACAAATCTGCATGCTGGCAGACCTGAACATTTGTCTTTTTTGTTTAAACAATAGCGACTCCAAAAGATTTTCATTGAACATTGTTTACCATTAATCTTAATCTTCCCACATGAAAAACTGTAATTTTTTAATTTTCTTTGTTTTCTTAACACTTAGCAGCCGAGTTTTTGCTTACACGCCCGAGTCAGGAAATGTTACCGCTACACTAGGCCCATTCGCTTACAAGACAGATTTTCGGGGATCTGATACGGGAGTAACGTCGCCTTATTTAGGGGGCTTAGGGCTACTTGTGACTGGAGATGTTAACTCTAAGGGCAGTTTAGAAATCGCTATGTTTGACCTTCATAAAATATATATTCGCCAGCAAGCAGGCCAGTTTATTTCGGAAGCAAAAGAAATTGTGCACATTACAATGGGGTATCGGTGGTGGCTTAATCCTTACCTTTCAACTTCACTAACTTTCTTTTCATCTTATTCCCTGGGTGACCCCGTGATTGTTCACAGCGATTTTCCCGTAGGTGGTGAAATCGATACTTCAGCCCGTAATACAACTCTTTACGGTTTTGATTTTGCGGTGCAGTCCGAACTGTGGAGTCAGGATAAGTTCGCGGTCATCGCCGATGCCAGGTATTCATTATCCATTACAAAAAAACCAAATGAGAATTCGGATCATTATGGGATTTTCTTAGGTCTTCGTTATTTAATTCAGGAAAAGCCTCAGCATTAGTTTTGCGCCTTTAAATGCTTCCAGATGAATAAACATTTTACACCTCTTTTAACCTTATAGCCGTCGCGACGGTATTTTAATCGATTGGCACAGCTTGCAATACCAGTTGTGAGATTAAATATTAACTTAAGGAGATTTTATGAAAAAGGTAGCAATTCTATTCACGGTGTTATTGGCAAATCTGTCTATCGCCCAAGCGTCTAGCGTGGATCTTAAAATGGATGGAGCCTTCCGCAAAATTCAGACAGCCTATAATCATGGGTTAAGTTTGAAGGATTGCCATCAAATGAAAGGTCGATTGCATAAAGATATCTGCGTGATTAGAAGCGCTGGCTCGGCAGTTAATATTCAAAAGCTTAATGACGGTTACCTAGTTGATATCAAAAGCGCAGGTTCTAACGGTCAAACTTGTAACTTTGAAGGCTTAGCCCAGCCCATAAATCCAGTTCAACTGGTAGCTCAAAAAGATCAGTGCCAAGTGACCGTTGGCTTCACAGATCCAAATACAATGTCTGTTTGGAATAATGGATTATGTCAAAACTTTTGTGGACCCAATATGTCATTACAACTTAACGGAATCAAGCGCGTCCACTCAAAAAAATAAGTTCACTTCTTGATGACCAGTTCCAGAAAAATTCTGCAGCTGGTTTTCTACCTACGCTTTTTCTATCAGGCTTCTGACCCACAGCACTTTTTAAATTTCTTTCCACTTCCACAGGGGCAAGGATCATTTCGACCCACTTTGGGTGCGTCTCGGATCACGGTTTGCGGTTTGTGATGATGGTGATCTTCACCTTCTTTATGCGTATGAGCATCCCCATCAACAAAAAGCCACTTCCCAGCATCGTTCTTTCGGAACTGAGAAACTTCGTGGTGATCCAATGTTTCGCCATCCTGTTCGTAGGTGACCGTAAATTCAACAGTTCCTTTTTTATCAGAAATTCCACCCTTATCCGTCGAAATAATTTTTAAACCCTTCCATTTTGCCTCTTGGGCCCATTTTTTTGTGGTAGCTATGTCAAAATCACTTTTCGATTCTGGAGCTAAAGTATTCTTAATATAATCAATCTCGGCGCGAGCATAAGCCGAATAGCGAGAACGCATTAGTTTTTCCGCGGTGTCAGGATTAGCTACTCCCTTGATATAAGGTTCGCAACATTTTTCGAATAACTCTTTGGTTCCACACGGACAATTCATACAAGCCCCTTTAATTAAATAGTCATAACGTTATTTTTTAACTTTATAACTAGTCGGTCAATGAATGAGTTACGATTTATTAACCAGGCGACTTAAAGACTTAAGTCGGAACATTGCTTACGGGGCAAATTTAATAAAATAGGGAGATTTTCGGCGGCACTTTTTTTTAAATATCGTAAAATGCATCCGCCCCGCATTTTGAGATGGTCTATGAATTGCGACCAAACAATCTACTAATTATCACCCGGGAGGAACACGTGGTCTTTCGTCAGCAATTTGTTCGCATTTTTATGGTCTCAGTTTTTGGTCTCGTTTTTTACAGTGAACGAAGTCCGGCTGAGCAAAGCCCCGCGTGTTATGAGTTTAATATGCCGAATTCAGCAGCTCGAGAGTTTCCGGCTGAAAATAAGTTAGAGATTTGGTGCTACAAAAATTTAACAAACTCTAAAAAACTTTTTATATATAATGCAGATACCCCTAAAATATTACCGGAACTTTCGATGTTAATTGATGAAGACGGAGTTATGACCCATGGCTCGCTTCATGCCGGAAAATTAACTTTCCATAAAGTCAAAGTTCAGGAATTTAATCCCTACTCAGTTCCTATTTCTGCGCCGAAAGATCGACTTCCGTTGGTCAGTTTAGCGGGCTTCTTAAATTCAACCGCCGAGATGGAACACACGTTCGAAGCCTTAACAAATTTAAAAACGGAAGATTTTTCGCTGAACGAAAGCTTATCACCTTCGGCGCAGGCCGATCGACTTCCGTGGCGGGGGTTTTGGTGGCCACGCCGGTACATGCCGATTCTAGGTCCGTTATCTAAATATGATCGCTTCGTCGAAGTCAATAGTGGAACAAATCCGGGGATGGCTTCTTGGGAACGCGTTCACCATCCCTCTCATGGCGTCAATTGGTCAGGTCATTGCAACGGCTGGGCGGCAGCGGCCATTCTTCGCAATGAGCCACGCTTTCAGAAAACAGATCCAAGATCAGGAATTATCTTTAGTGTTTCTGACCAAAAGGGAATCATGAGCGAAGCTGATTATTGCGTGAGTGCCACCTCTTACGGAACACGTAATAATGGCCAGGGCGGAGGCATTCGTGCAGATATATTTCACAAAACGCTGCGGTATTATATCGGCAGTTTAAGAAAACCCATTGCGATGGATATTAACCCCGGAGTTGCGGTTGAAAACAACGTCGCTTCTGGCTATACGATGGACATCATTCCTAACGGACCAAATACCTTTAACGTCACGACAACAGTTTTCATGCACCGTTATGACAATGTGGCTTCAAATGTCCCCGGAATTGCATCTCCGTACACTCGAATTTACAAATACATCTTACACACGGACTCTAGTGGAAATCCGATTTCAGGAAGTTGGCTAACTTCGACCCCTGATTTTATTTGGATACCATTGACGATGGGTAATTGTTCAAATATTTCGAATCAGTGGATCGATGCCATTTCAGGACTTTAACAGCAGTAAAGGTTAGTTATTCGCATCTAGCAAAGAGAGAAAATCTTTGCTAGGAATTATTTATTTTGCAGAATCGAAAGAAATTTTACGCACAAAATGATTGTCGTAGCCGTTGGGATTTCTAACTAAATATTTTTGGTGTTCTTCCTCAGCTTCATAAAAAGGTCCTGCCGCTTTTATTTCTGTCGTTATCTGCGCTTTCCAAGCTTTTGACTTTTCAACTTTGAGCTTAAAGGCTTCGGCAATTTTTCGCTGTTGTTCCGAATGGTAAAATATCGCCGATCGGTACTGAGTTCCTTTGTCATTACCCTGCGCATTTAAGGTTGTGGGGTCATGCATTTTATAAAAAAGATCTAATAGTTTTTCGTAACTTACTTTTTTGGGATCAAACAAAACCTCAACGGATTCCGCATGACCCGTTGTTCCCGAACTGACTTCGCTATAAGTAGGATTAACTTTTGTCCCCCCAGTGTAACCCACACCTGTTTCAAAAACTCCGGGAACTTTTCGAAAAAATTCTTCAGCTCCCCAAAAGCATCCCACCGCGAATGTCGCTTTCTCAGAATTTTCGGGTTTCACCATCTTCGAAGCGTGAACTGTCGAATTCAAGCTTAAGTTTAAAATCATCATCAACATTGTGAAAACATTTCGATTCATAATAACCCCGTGCTTCGTAGATTAAATCCACTTTAAGTGTCTAGCTTCATTTCCTTAAGTGGTGTAAATAAATATTCTAGGCCGTTCACTTTAATTTCATAAAGTTGTGATAACAATCGCCCCAACTCGCCAGTCGGAAAGCCTTCGCTGTGGAACCAAACAACATAATATTCTGGTAAATCAATCAGGGCCCGCCCCTTATATTTTCCAAAGGGCATCGGCATATTAGCAATTTTGATAAGATCATCGTACTCGGGTTGCATTCCCTATTATAAACCCAAGGGTTCTGATTAATTCAAGAACATTCCCCCTAGCCGCAGTAACATTTTTTTAGCGGCCCTAGAAATCTCATTGCGAGACATCTTAAAAAAGCGACAAGAATCAGCTTCTGTTAGCTTTATAACAGCTCATACCGATTGAACTCGGCCACAGCCCGTATAAGACATCAAAAATTGTGAATGATTATTGAACTTGTTAATCCTCGTAGGAGCTGAAATGCTTAAAATTGCTTTGCTGTTTATTTTCCCGTTTCAGCTGAGTTTGCTGGTATGGGCAGTACCCGCTCCACATACGAAAAAAAACCTGTGCACAATAACAATAAATTCAAGTCAAGAGGTCGAATCTTTTAAAAAGCACTTAGCGCCCGCAGATTGGAACTTCACCGAGCTGACTCCAGCGGCTACCGATCCGGAAACAAACAACTGGTTTCATGCAGCCTGCTTAAAAAAGATTTCGTGCGATGTTCTTGTCATATCGGGACACTTCGGTGGAACTTTTTTTGGAAATACTAAATTTAAATTACCCATCGAAGAGCTTGAGGAAAATTCTTGCGATTCCGACTGCAGCGGAATTCTAAACCAGCCTAAAGAAGTTTTCTTATTTGGCTGTAACACCTTAGCCTCAAAAGAAAAAGATTCGCGTTCGCCGGAAGAGTACATGCAAGTTCTTTTGAATGATGGCTTTAGCGTTTCACAGGCTAGTCAGATAGTATCGTTTCGCTATAGCGGTTTTGGAGACTCGTTCAAAACACGCATGAGTTCTGTTTTTGCAAAAACCCCAAGCATTTACGGTTTTTCTTCTATCGGCCCTAGCGGGGCTTCCGTGTCGTCCATGCTGGATTCTTATTTGACCTCGAGCTTACACGAATATCGCAATTTTGAATCCTACGTGCAGCGTCCCCCGGGGGCGAGGAACGAAAAATTATTTACGTCGCTAAAAGCAACAAGCTTAGCGCAGGCTACAGGACTTTATCCTAATTTACTTTCAATCGATGAAAAACCGTACTG
>JAYTHR010000549.1:0-2446 GCA_043732425.1 Bdellovibrionales bacterium | reverse complement strand
GACAAACTTCAACAATGTCAGCGCCCACTAGGTTCTGAATTTTCAACGCCCGCAGAATGCGCTGCGTTTCATAAGTTGTTAATCCTCCGGGTACCGGTGTGCCCGTACCTGGAGCGTAAGCAGGATCTAAACAGTCAATATCGAAGCTGATATAAGTAGGCCCCGTAAAAGACGGAAGTTTTTTTAAAAAATCACCTAAAGGCTGATCGCGAAGATCATCCACCGTGCGCACATTAATTCCATGCTTATTTACAAAATTCATGTCATCCGAAGCGGCCAAGGGACCGCGAATTCCAATTTGCAACATCGTCTTCGGATTCACTAAACCTTCTTCAACAGCATGCCGTGCAAAGGCTCCGTGATGGTATTCGCAGCCCCATGCCGCTGGATACGTATCTAAGTGAGCGTCGAAATGAATGAAATTGAGCGGTGCCTGATATTTTTTCTTCAAAGCTCTTAGCAGCGGCAATGTTGTTGAATGATCTCCGCCAATAGAAATAAATTTTTTATTCGTATCTAAAATTTGCGCCGCAAACTTTTCAATTCTTTCGTAGGTCTGAATCTGATCAATCGGAACAGTGGGACAATCTCCGATGTCGGCCGCCTTTATTTTTTCGAATAAAGAGATTGCGCGAGTCATGTGAAATCCCCGGCCCAAGCTAGAAACATCGCGAATCGCCGTCGGCGCGAAGCGGGCTCCGGGGCGGTAAGAGACACCGCCATCATAAGGGATGCCGAATAAGGCGATATCAAAGGCTTCTTGAATTTCGGCGATGGGTAATCGAAAAAAAGTTTTGATTGCAGAAAAACGAGGAAATTCGCGACCACTGATGGGTTTAAAGTTTTTTTCCATAGGTTTAATTATTGTCAAAATTGGGCTTGGTTACAAATAGATTATCTATTAAAGTGCGTGTCATATGGCGGCATTAGAATCTAAAAAGAAAGTGTTAAATGTTCTGAAAGATCAATCGGATTTAATTGAATGGTACGAGCAGAACAGAAGAGAACTTCCCTGGAGAAAAAACAAAGATCCTTATCAGATCTGGATCTCTGAAGTCATGCTTCAACAAACCACAGTTGTCGCCGTCATCCCGTATTACGAAAAATTCATGAAACGCTTCCCGACCCTAGCTGATTTAGCAAAGGCCAAAGAAAATGAAGTTTTAGAATACTGGGCGGGCTTAGGATACTATTCACGCGCTAGAAATCTGCACAAAGCTGCTTTACAACTTGCAACAGCATCGTTTCCAAAAACGGCGGCTGAACTGATCACTTACCCAGGATTTGGCCCCTACACATCACGTGCTGTTGCCAGCCTGGCGTTTAGTGAAAAAGTCGGCGTGCTAGACGGCAACGTCATCCGCGTCTTAAGCCGCCGCTTCGGCCTGAAATTAAATTGGTGGAATTCGAAAGAAAAAAATATCCTGCAAGAAATTTCTAACCAGTTAGCTCAGACTGAAAAAAATTCCGAGATCAATCAAGGCCTGATGGAACTAGGCGCCACTGTTTGCACTCCGAAAAAACCGCTTTGCTTACTATGTCCCTGGAAAAAAAGATGCGTGGCTTTAAAAGAAGATCAGATTGCGTTCCTACCAACCCCAAAGCCACGCTCTGAATTTGAAATTTGGCATTGGGTTTTAAAACCAATCATCAAAAAAAATAAAATATTTCTAACACCTTTAGCAACGGCTCCGTTCTTAAAAAAGCTCTATTTTCCGGAAAGCCGGGTTGAAAAGCTGACTAAAAAGCCCAAGGATTTTCATTTTAAGCATGGTGTGACAAAGTATTCGCTATTTATAACCATTGAAGGACTGGATAAGGCGTCGGTCACCAAGATGCAGCCCCAGGGCATATGGGTTAATTTGTCCGAAGTAAAAAAAATAAACCCGACCAGCTTAATGACTAAAATTTTGAATTTTACGCAAAACACTGGCACACTTAAGAAATGAAGTTGTCGATTCTTGCAGTTTACTTACTGTTATCATCCTTTGTTAGCGCAGCCCCGCTGCCTATGACCGGATCCGCACTGATCAATCAAATTCAATCCGGAACAGCTTTAAGCCAAATGGGTTTTCAGGTTCAAAAATTTCCGACGACATGGATTTTAAAAAACCCTTTAAGTAACGAATCCCACTTAATTGAAACCGGCCCAAATAATCCCCGGTCAAAAACTTTACTCAGCTTCAGGACCGAGTCTTTGTCCCCCAAAACAGATCTTGAAAAATACGTTCGCCAGTATCTGCGCGATTATAACCAGTATGGTTTCGAAGTCATCGGCTTACAGTCATTAAAACAAAATGGAATGAACACGGTCATCGTCGATTTAAATCAGAAAAATAAATTAACTCGTTCCCGCCAAGTGTTTTACAAAAAAGATGGAAAAATTGTCACGGCCACTTGCTTCGATGATTTCGATAAGTTTAATGCGACACTAGCGACGTGTAAT
>JAYTHR010000548.1:0-2451 GCA_043732425.1 Bdellovibrionales bacterium | reverse complement strand
AAGCCGCTCAATTAGCAGAAACTAAAAAATTCGATGTTGAAGTTTTGCTTCAGTCCCGCCTGGCTCCTGATCAATTTAATTTAATTCGGCAAATTCAGATTACCTGTGATACCGCTAAATTATGCGCCTCGCGACTGACAGCCAAGGAGGCTCCGGTTCAATCTGATGATGAAAAAACTTTGAATGAATTGAAGGCCCGCATAGATAGCGTCATTTCCTACCTTGGAAAAATGTCAGAAAATGATTATAAAGAGGCCGCCGGTCGCCATATTTCTCAACCACGTTGGGAAGGTCAGTATTTAACGGGTCAGGAATTTGTTCAGCACCATGCCATTCCAAATTTTTACTTTCACCTGACAACGGCCTACGCGATTTTACGACATAATGGCGTTGAAGTTGGTAAAAAAGACTACTTAGGAAAAATGCCCTATAAAAAATAGGCTTTTTTCTTAAAGTCCTAGAATTTGGTCGATCAAGCCTTGTCAAGAAGGCCGTGATTAGCTATGAAGATAGTGAAAACAACATAAAACGAACTTATCCCAAGAGGCCCCCATGAAATCTATCACTGAATTTGGTCAACCCATTTTGCAAAAAGTTTTAACTGCTAAAGCTGCCTTAGTATCTGAAGGTAAAACAGCTGAAGAAATTGCAGCTTCTATGGGTGAATCTTTTAAACTAGAAGGCGATAAACTGAAGTTTATTCTAGCTGCAGCCGATCTAGTTGCTGACAAAAAAGCTGTTCGTCGCGTACTTGTTGCGAGTATTGCTGAAGGTGAAACGGCTCCTGCAAAATATCAAAAAATTGAAGATAATTATTATTTAGTAGAAACGCTTGAGCCCATGAAGCCAGCAGCTGTTGCTGCTCCGGCGGGTAAAGGTGGTGGTCGCGGAGGCCCTCGTAAGGGTGGAAATACCAGCGGCCCGAAATCTTCTCCTTGGGGAGCTTCTCCGGAAGAAATTGCTGCTAAGAAAAAAGCTTCTGCTCAAGCTGCATTAGCAAAAAAGAAGTAATAAATTAAGACCTGAAGGATTTTAAGACTTCGTTTTAAAATCCTTCGTACTAGGCTGTTTTAATCTGGCCCTCGCGGCGATAACTGGCTTCTCGTAAATTTAAATTCGACTGTCGAATAAATTCTAATTGGTTTTCAACCATAAAATTAAAAACGTTTAAAAGATTATCATGCTGGCGACTCAGAATATCGAAATTCTGAGTTTCTCCGATCAGCTCTATCGTATGGTGAATGGCCTCAATCGTTGAATAGCAGGCTGAATTAGGCTGTTTGCGCACCCTAAAGTTAGAAGGGGTTGTTGGAGAAAAACAAATCCGTTGAAGATTTTTTAAGTTCTGACTTTGTCGAATCATTTTTCGCGCCGTGGCCCAGGTGCCATCAATAATGAACAGTCTGAGCTTTTTTGTTTTTGGAAAAAGTTCTGCCCTTTCGTGTACTGCTAGGGTAGATAAATTTTTTGATTTAATTCCGGGATATAAAATTATAGAGTGGTAATTTGTATCGGCAATGAGTTCATTAACGGTATCATTCTGGGTGTAATCCTGACCTTTAATTAAATATGAATCCTTCAAGCACAAATGGGACATTCTGCCAGTAGCAATGCGACGTTTAACTTCTATGGGATGAATCAGAATCACAAAACTCATTTGGGGATCGAAGCTCTGGATCTGCGAGCAGAAACAACTAAATGTGGGTTGGCTGCAGTGCTGACACAAAACGCGGTACTGCGGCGCTTGCAGTAAAAGAAATTTTCGTTTGATTAAAAAATCTTGTAGATTCAGAAAGTCTCCTGACTATTTTTTCTGCGCTAATTTCACAATAGCAGAAATAAGACTGATAAAAAATAGACACTTCTTACTGAGCAGTTGAACTAGACTATTGATCGGCATCATCAGATGAACGGAGCTATCTTAATCTTTAATTTTGAGTTTGAAATTTAATTATGAATAAGTCCGTTGGCTTCTTCTTCGGGAACTGATCGTGCTTTTGATTCTCCGAGAACATAAGTAATTCCAAGAAAAAAATTAAAACTGTCATTTGATTTATGTAACGGACTTTGACGATTTGCCGACAAACTATAGTCTAATATATCCAATCCATAATAAAATGCTGTTTTCCCAGATTTAAATGACTGCAGAAAAGTTATATCCGAGCTTAAAAATCCAGGCTTAGCCTCGTAAGCTGGGCGGTCTACCGCTGCAAAGCTTGGCGGAACTTCGTAGTAAATCGCCAAAAAATCTTTCGAGCCGCCTTTGACCGTGAAAGATAGACGTGATGTCGCAAATCCACTGATCGCTTGAAATTCTGAATACCACTCGTAAACCAAAGTGCTTTCCAATACGCCCCCGGTAAATTTTGTAAATTGAAAATCAGTGGAAATTGCTTGATAAAATGCTGTCCTTAAATTCAAATTGTCGGTGAAGTAGTTAACGACTTGCGG
>JAYTHR010000547.1:0-2453 GCA_043732425.1 Bdellovibrionales bacterium | reverse complement strand
CCTGTTAAAATTTGACTAAAATCATCATGTTTAAGCTTGAAACTAGCCCTTAAAAATCATATTTTTTGTTCATGAATTTAAATACAAGCCAACATCCGAGTTTAATTCAGGGTGGAATGGGAATCGCCGTTTCAAATTGGGTCTTAGCGAAAACTGTTTCGAAGTTAGGCCACCTGGGGGTCGTTTCTGGAACCGCCATCAATTCAGTTTTAGTTCGCCGTTTACAAGATGGAGATTTAGGCGGAGATATGCGCCGGGCTTTGTCCCACTTTCCTTCGCAGCAGATTGCTCAGTCTATTTTAGATCAGTATTTTATTCCTAGCGGAAAACCCAAAGAGCAACCCTACAAAAGATCGCCGCTCTTTAATTTAAAATCAGGAAAACCCGTTCTTCAGCTGACGATGGTCGCTAGTTTCGTGGAAGTTTATTTAGCTAAAGAAGGCCACGCGGGGAAAGTCGGAATTAATCTTTTAGAAAAAATTGCGATCCCAAATTTAGCTTGTATCTACGGGGCCCTTTTAGCTGGCGTCGACTACGTTATTATGGGAGCCGGAATTCCTCGGGAAATTCCAGGAGCGCTTGATTTATTAAGCCAGCATCAAGAGGCCTCGCTGCGCATCGCTGTGGATGGTGCCACCGCGGAAGATTCTTTCAAAACAACTTTTAACCCGACAGAAATTTTAGGCGCGGAATATTTTTCTACCTTGAAACGCCCCTACTTTTTTCCAATCGTATCTTCAAGTACTTTGGCCATGAGCTTAAAAAAGAAATCAACCGGTGCAGTCGACGGCTTTATCGTCGAAGGTCCGCTAGCTGGAGGACATAATGCTCCACCGCGAGGACCGATGAAGTTAAGTTCTTTAGGTGAGCCTATTTACGGTGATCGTGATGAAGTCGACTTAGCCGAAATGAAAGCGTTAGGGTTGCCGTTTTGGATGGCCGGCTACTACGCGACTCCAGAAAAAATTAAAGCCGCGCAAGAGCAAGGCGCTCACGGAGTTCAAGTTGGAACTTTATTTGCATTTTGTGAAGAATCTGGATTTGATCAAAGTTTAAAGCAGATTGTGATCGATCGCATTTTAAGTGGCGATAGTCCCGCGAACGGCTGGGTCTTCACGGATCCGGTTTCTTCGCCAACTGGTTTTCCTTTTAAAGCCGTGCGGTTGAAAGAGACATTATCGGAAGAAAGCGTCTACCAGAGTCGCATGCGAATTTGTGATCTTGGTTATTTACGTCATGCTTATAAGACAGCCGATGGCCAGGTCGGCCAGCGCTGCCCCGCCGAGCCTGTCGCGGATTATATTAAAAAAGGTGGCTTAGAAAGCGAAACCGTCGGTCGCAAATGTCTTTGTAATGCCCTGATGTCCGATATCGGACTGGCGCAAAAACAAAATGATCAGACTTTTGAAAAGCCATTAATCACTGCCGGAGATGATCTAAATAATTTAATGAAGATATTAAATATCAGTAAATCGGGTAAAAGCTATCGCGCTGCAGATGTGATTGAGTACTTAGGATTCACAGAAAAAAAATCGGCGCGTTTTGCTGCTGAATTATCATTATAATTAACTTTATAAAAATTGGATAATCAGAACAACATTCGCGGCAACAATAACAATGAGAAGCATCCAGGCACTTAGCTTCATAAGCCAACCCATTGCAAATTCATCCATTAACTTTCGATCACTTGCAAAAATAAGTAACGGTACGATCGCAGACGGAAGTAAAATACTTAATATCACTTGGCTAAGCACTAAAAGTTTACCAATCGAGTGATCGCCAAACATCATGACGCCGATGTATGCCGGAATAAGCGCTAAGCCACGGGTGATTAAGCGCCGCTGCCAGCACGGAATTTTCCAGTTCATAAAACCATCCATAACAATTTGACCCGCAATAGTTCCCGTAAAGGTCGAGCTTTGTCCGGCAGCTAAAAGAGCAACGCCAAAAAGTATTCCCGCTAAAGTTCCACCCACTAAGGGGTCAAGTAAGTGGTAAGCTTCATCGATACTAGCGACGGCTGTATGCCCGCTCTGGTGAAAGGCGGCTCCGGCTAAAATTAAAATCGCCGCGTTCACGATGAAAGCTAAACCTAACGAGACAATTGTATCTAATGTATTTAAAGTTAAGGCTTCCCGTTTTGCAAAAATCCCGGAAGCTAACTTTCGCGTGTGCACGATAGAACTGTGTAAGTATAAGTTATGGGGCATTACGGTGGCGCCCAGAATACCGATTGCTAGATACCAGGGTTCTAATCCGGGAAGCTCTTCCAGGTGCGGAACAAATCCGCGAAAAACAGATGGCCACTGCGGCTGAATTAGAAAGAGTTCAACAAAGTAACAAAAACCAATTGTTAATATTAATCCCAGTATGATGGCTTCAATGCGCCGAAAGCCTTTTCCTTTTAGCCCCAACACAATTAATGTATCAAATACTGTTAGTAATATTCCCCA
>JAYTHR010000546.1:0-2457 GCA_043732425.1 Bdellovibrionales bacterium | reverse complement strand
TTTTTCCATGTTTTGCGTGATGCGGCTTTTTAGAATGTTTGCGAGCTTGATTTTTTACGTGAGAATGCCCATCCGTATCGTTGTCATCGTCCTCATCGTCGCGATCAGACTTGCAGCGCTGAATAGCCACAACACCCTCAGTTTGCGAAGTGTTTGCTGGAACCACATGATTTGTGGTTGTACTTGGATTCATGCGATTGGGATCTGTTTCAGCAGACACAGAATTATTTTCTACCGAGGGAAGTCCTGCAGGATTCGGATTAACTAGATTTGGATTTTCTAGATTCACTTCTGCTGACGGAGCTGCTCGATGAACCACCGGTCCAGCTTCCGAAGGCAACAGGGGGGACGTTGGTGATTTGATATCAATGATCAACGAATCCGGAGTGGGGGCTGCACTTCCCGCAAGCTTTGCGGAACCATCCGCGTTCACCGCGTCGGCTAATGCGATTTTACCGCAGTTCTGAAAGCTCACCATCACAATCAAAGAAGCGACTAGACCTAGTGCGCCGGTACTCATTTTCATAATTCGATTCATATAACCCCCGTTATTCATCGCCACTGATATCGATACGTACAGTAATACCATTTCAAATTTTAAGCCTGCCAACTCGGTTCTGTTTCAGTTCATAGGCCGAAGTCGAAGAACCTACAGCCACAGGAATCACTAAAAGGCATTTATTATCCTGTTAATACCTTGATATTCTTTTACTTTTTTAAATAACGGCGAAGAAGTGCGCACTGTTTTTTAAATCAACAATTAAATCATATCGTATTGAAACACTTGTTATTTTAATTTTATTGATTACCATAAAACAATGAATTCTTTGAAAAGAACGTTCCAAAAACAGATTATCTGCGCTTGCCTATCGTGTTGTTTTCTGACGAGTATCAGCCGGGCCCAAGGGGCCGACGAAGTCGCGGAAGATAAAGATATTCACACGATTGAAAACTTACTTGAAAAAGATATTAAGTTTACCCCGGCTCCGACTATTCAGAAAAAATCGACTGTCAATAATCCAAAGAAAGTCGATTACAAGGAATCGCAAATTGTCGGAGACTATCAAGACTTTGCCGTGATCCAAAAAAAATATATGCCAAAAGCCGAGCGTTTTCAGCTTTCCGTGGGTGCGACGTTACTTCCAACGGATGTCTACTTTAGAACCTACGGCTTAAATTCGAAATTAACTTACCATTTCAATGAGGCCTGGGGTATCGAACTTGCCGGCTATTTAATGACTTCGACATCAAGGGGTGAAGTCGATGATTTAGCCCAAAATCAGCAGGTCGTGGTTAAAAGTCTGATTTCAGTCAAAAGCCTTTACGGCGCAAATCTTTATTACAGTTCAATTTACGGTAAAACTTCCATTTTTAATTCAAAAATTATTCCGTTTGAAATTTATGAAACGGCAGGACTAAGTAAGGTGATTAATCAGAATGGCGAAGAAGCCACCGCCTTTCAGTTAGGATTTGGAGAATTATTTTCGACGTCTAGATCCTCGGGTATCCGGGCTGATCTCAGTTGGGCTTTTTACCAAACAAAAACAATCCTGGGTGATACGCAAAACACGAATTCTATCTTTGTTTCTATCAATTACAGCTTTTTCTTCGTGGAGCCAACATACCGATGAAAGCACAACATATTTTACTTTTTATTTTCTGCATCCCAGTTTTTACGTCGAGTAGCTTCGCGGCTTCTTTGAAAAAAAAACCCGAACTGGGAATCTCGGCCACGATTGAAAAGGGTCGAAAACTGATTGATGAGAAAAAATACCGGCAGTCGATTTTATATTTTTATAATTTAATTTACAATTCCCCGAAAATTACGGAACCCAATAAGTTAGTCAGTAAGTATTATCTAGGCTTAGCGCTGAACCGCTCACAGCTTTACCAGACGGCTTCATTTAGTTTATTAAGCTCGAGCTTAAGTCCGGATAAAAATCTATCTAATAAATCCTTCGAGCAATTAGTGAAAGCCGCCGACGCGTTGAACGATCAGTCTTTACTGGAATACAGTTTTAAGAAAACAAATGTTGAAAACATCACCGAGATTGGAAAAGAGTATTTTTACAACAATCTGGCAAAGATTAGTCTTGATGCCAATGATTCAAAAATGGCCTTAGACTACGTGGATAAGACTTTATTTATAAATCCAGAAAATGAAGAAGCTACGTACCTAAAAGGACTAGCCTATATCAAACAAAATGATAACGCCGCAGCCCTTCCGGCTTTAGAGAAAATTTTTCGTAAATATGAATTTGCCGCTTCCGAAAATTCACAAAAAAAAGATGAGGCCACAGTGGCCTTAGCGCGCGCCAATTACAATTTACATAATTGGAAAGCGGCCTTGGATCTGTATAAAAAAATTCCGAAAGACAGTCGGCTTTACCGGCAAGTCTTGTTGGAAATTTCTTGGACTTATTTCCGAAGTAATCAGTTTCGAAGCGCCCTCAGCAC
>JAYTHR010000545.1:0-8324 GCA_043732425.1 Bdellovibrionales bacterium | reverse complement strand
AAGGCTTACTTGTACCCACCTACTTAGGTCTAGATTCTATTGTGTTAATGGAAAACGATCAGGTTTATACAAAATCGAAGGCGGTCTTAAGAATATTCTTTCAGCTGGGAGGCTACTGGAATGTGCTGGCCGTTTTTCTTTCGATTTTTCCGCTGTGGTTTCGAGATTCTTTTTACGGAATGATTGCCAAAAATCGCTACCGGATTTGGGGCCAACGTGAATTTTGCCGTCTACCGACCCCGGAAGAAAAACAACTTTTCCTTGTGTAATTTCAATCTAAACACTACTTTAATTTATCAATAAAATAGATATCTGCTGGACTCATCTCTAAGGATTTCATGTCCGCGGGACGGCACCATAGCGCTTGATCGTGCTCGGACATTTCATAGGTTGGCTGGGTCTCTACGACGGCCATCCAAAGGTGCAAATTAATTTTTTTTGTGGGGTACTGAAAAAAATGACTGGCGACAAAAGACAGCTTCTTAGGTTCAATCGCCATGGCAAGTTCTTCTTTAATTTCACGGACCAAAGCTTCGATTTGGGTTTCCCCGACATCGATTTTTCCCCCGGGAAATTCCCAGTGCCCGGCTCCCGATGAGCCTGGACCACGTCGGGCTAAAAAGTATTTCAAATCACTTTTTCTTTGCAAGGCTAAAGCAACAACTTCAACAGGTACAGATGACATAGATCCCCAAATTTGCTAAATTACTAGCAGGGAGATTTTTTTACAATGCTTGATTTTCAAAATTCATACCTCGTTATTTTATTAGCCGGAGTCTCCTTCTTTCTTTACGGAAGCGCGATGGCTTCCAGTAGTCTTGAAAAACTTTTAGCTTCACGCATTACGATGCTGATGAACAAAGTTTCCAAATCTTCTTTTCTGTCGATTTCTGTAGGTATAGGTCTTACGACAATTTTGCAAAGCTCGGGGGCGGTGACCTCCATGCTCGTTGGCCTAGGAACGGCGCGTGTTATTAAATTACCTCAAGTGATGGGTATCATTATCGGAACAGCCATTGGCTCAACCCTAACCGTTCAATTGATTTCTTTCGATTTGTCTCGCTATTCCCTGCCGCTTTTTATTTTAGCGTTCACGATTTTTTTCTTTACTAAAAAAATTGGTATCAGAAATTTTGCTACGGTATTGATGGGCTTTGCCATTTTATTTATGGGCTTAAAAATGATTTCCGATAGTTCCCATTATTTTGCCAAAGTCGAATTCTTATCAGAATTTTTTCAGACCCTAAGGGATAATTCATTCTATTCTTTTTTAGCGTCGATGATTTTCTGCGCGTTTGTTCACAGTAGTGCCGTCACCATAGGTTTAGCCATGAGCCTAGCCAGCGCGGGCGTGATTTCGACCCACGATGCGGTCCTATGGGTTTATGGAGCCAACATCGGCACAACGTCAACGGCCTTACTCGCAGCTGCCGGAAGTAATTTTATCGGGAAACAAGTTGCCTGGGCGCATTTTTTTTACAAAACATTAAGCGTCGTTATTTTTTATCCCTTAACTCAGTACTTTATTGATTTACTGGAACTCTTTCAAACAACTCCGATAAGATTGATTGCCAATGCCCACTTTGCTTTCAACATCGTTTCAGCCCTGCTCTTTTTTCCGTTCATCAAGAAGGGTTCTGAAATCATCGAAAAAATGTTTCCAAAAACGGCGTCCGATGAATTCGGAGCCGAGTTTTTAACTCTAAACACGTACCAAAACTCAGCCCTAGCGATCTCGTACTCGCAGCGCGAAATCATGCGCATGGCTGATATCGTCGTGAACATGATCCGTGATTCTGTTTTACTGTTCGAGCAAGAAGACCCCGGATTAGTCCAATCGATCAAGGACCGGGATAATCAGGTCGATTTTTTATACCGCGAAATCAAAATGTTTTTATTAGATCACGCAAATAAAAGCAACACCGTCGTTCACCAAAACATCATGAACATGATTATGTTCGTCAGCGACCTGGAACGGGCCGCCGATTCGATTGATATTAATATACGAACACTAGCCACAAAAAAGCATGCCCTGAAACTAGAGTTTTCAAAAGAAGGTTGGGAAGAAATTAAAACAATGCACACCCAAGTCGTTAAAGTGGCCGCCATGGGAATCAACGCCTACGACAACGCGCAGATGTGCGAATTAGCCATTCAGTTAAAACGAGATTTATCGAAGCTAGAAATTTCGTTACGTGAAAATCATATATCTAGATTAAATCGTGGCCTTCGTGAATCAATAAATACCAGCTCGATACATTTGGATTTACTCAGCGAATATCGCCGCATTGCCAGTCTGATTTGTAATCATGCCTATGCGACGACTAAGGTGAAGGTCAGTGATTCGGGACCGCAGGAAGATCTTTCTTAAAGACAAATGAATTATAAAAGTTTCGTTGAAAAATAATTCAGCTTTGCCATTTCAATGCTTCCTAGGAAATAATGAGCATTTACCTTTTACACAAGCAAGCTCCGTTTTACAATCCCGTAAATCTGACGGAGTCGAAAAATTGTTTTCCCATCTTTTATAGCGGCTTAACTTTTTCAGTAGCTTCGACGATAGATGAGAACTCTTCGCTAAATTGTCGCATTAATTCTTTCGCAAACTCTTTTGGGATAATCTTAAAATCTTTAAGTGAGCACGTAACCACCGGCGTCCCTTCATTTATGATGTTTACCGCAAAGTGGATCATCGAAGAAACAGCCGAGCAAGAAGCAATAGAAATAGAAAGTTTTTGCTTCTTTTTACCTTGAAAATAGTAAAGATCATCGCCTTCACGAACGAGCGGATTTTTATGCAGTACTGGCGATTGTAAATTCAAAATACTTTGCGCCATCGAAACCAGAAGTCGTTGTAGGCTTACTGCCGTCATGAGATCTTGGCTAAACAGTTCGATAATAAAATGCAGCATTAAATCCCCTTCGATTTTTGCTGCGGCGATTAAGTCTTCG
Source organism: Bdellovibrionales bacterium (assembly GCA_043732425.1). GTDB lineage: Bacteria > Bdellovibrionota > Bdellovibrionia > Bdellovibrionales > Bdellovibrionaceae > Pseudobdellovibrio. Next base: position 5,372 of record JAYTHR010000545.1, on the reverse strand, counting down.
GCATCGATCATGTGTTCGAAATTCACGTTGCAGGACCCGATAAATGCAACAACAGAATCCCCGGCAGTTCGATGATTTTTATACGCGTACAAAGGACTTAACTGAGTGCCGTCATAAGCGATTTTTAGGGTAATAAACTTTGTCTTCATGTCATATCCTTAATTACCAAAATATCCTAAAGCATCAATGTGCGAAATTTTAAAAGCGCGTTTGGCGCGTTGGCAGGATTCGCATTGCCCGCACCATTTTTCTAAATTTAAATAACAGGGCCAAATGTCTTTAAAAGGTAATTGCAAATCTAATCCAAGCTGAGCGATCTCGGGCTTTGTCATGCTGATGGTGTAGCACTTAACTTCGACTTGATTCGCTGTTGAAAAAGAAAATGCTTTTCGCGTGGCCCTGATGAAATCAAAACTATTGTCAGGAAAAGCAGAAGCCTCTTCCGCGTTAAAGCCCGGAATTACGTACTTGGCTTTTAGGCTTTCAGCGAAGCTGGCTGCGATATTCAAAAAGACCCCATTTCGATTGGGGATCCAAACAGCTTTGGCCGATTTTTCTGAAGTCCTTAAATTATCCATGGCAATTTGCCGGCCTGAGGGAATGACGCGATCATCATGCGTTAGTCCTGATGTACCTAATGACTTCAGCCACGGTAAATCAATCACGACATGTGGGATCTGTTTTGATTTTGCTAAAATTTTTGCTTTTTCAATTTCTTTAGAGGCCGCTTTTTGCCCGTAATTAAACGTAATTGCTAGCGCAATTTCATATTCACGAAGAGCCGCAAAAAAATTTACACTGGAATCTAGCCCCGCTGAAAGAAGAACTACTGCCTTTGAAATCATACAGTTTTTAAATCCTTAATTAAAAGTTGAATGGTTTTTCTTCCATTAAAATAATTCCACTGAAGTTCCGCCAAAAGATGGTAGTTTTTTCCCGCCTCGATCTGGTTTTTCATTTCCGTTGTTGGTGAAAATAAAAGTCCATCTAGCGCTGCCGATGATTTTGTATTTTCGCTATTTTCATCAGGGCTCGTTAAAGTTAATTTCAGGTGCCCACCCTTAAGTTCTTTTTTCGATAAAACCATCACGTGACTTAGTTGAATTAGTGGCACTTGAAAACCCATTCCGAACGGGCCGATAAAGTCGTGCCAGGTCATCGCTTGAGAATCAATTTCTGAAATTTTAGCCGTGGTATCAAATTGAATTTGAATGGGTTTAGGCTCTGACTTTAAACTGATAAAATGAGCTCTTAATAAATCGATCATTTTCTTTTCCGAAGCTTCATGCAGTTCAAAGCCAGCCGCTGCCGCGTGACCCCCGAAACGATTTAGAACAGATTCAGCCGACTTTAAAGCCTCGACAAGACTGACCGCCGACCCGGGCGGAGTCCGACTGCTTCCTACGATCATGCCTTCTGAATTTCTCGATCCCACAAATGCCGGACGATTAAATTGCTGGCTTAGTTTCGTGGCGATGAGGCCAATAATTCCACGATGAAATAAATCGGAGCTCACGAAAACGAAATCGGGTTCGCTCCAATTTTCTAGGTATTCTAAAGCTTTTTTCTCGGCCTCGCTTTGCAGATTCTGCCGCGTGGTATTGTTTTCTAAAATCATCGAGACCATTTGCTGGGCTTTATAAAAATCAGTTTCTAAATAAATTTGCGCCGGTAAAATATTATTTTCTAAGCGTGAAAGCGCATTCAGCTTCGGCGCAAAGCGAATCGCTACATCTTGAGATGTCAGTTCGCGGTCTTCTAATTTTAAAGCGGTTAAAAGCGTACGAAGTCCAGGTTTTTGAGTTTGCGATAACGCCACAAGGCCATGCTTAACTAGAATACGATTGTCTTCAATCAGCGGAACCATATCCGTGACTGTTCCGATGCAAAAGAATTCTAAGACTTCTTTTAAGTCCCAGTTATTTTTAGGAAGTGCTGGATCATTAAAAAAAGCGCGTTTTAAAGCCCGTAGTAAATAAAAAGCAACGCCAGCGCCGCACAAATAACCTAATCCGGACTGACACTCTTTTTGATTCGGGTTCACAACCACATAAGCTTTCGGAAGAGTCTCTGCTGGCAAATGGTGATCCGTCAGAATGACATCTACGCCAAGTTCTAACGCCCGTTCGAAAGCTTTAAACGAAGTGATGCCCACATCGACCGTGACGATTAAGGAAATTCCTAAATGCTGAAGTTCGGTGACGGCATCGGCGTGAAAGCCATAGCCTTCACTGAGTCTTTTCGGTTGGTAAAAAGCGACGTCTTTAAAGCCCAGTTTTTCTAAACCGACTTTTAGAATCGCAAGCCCACTCGTTCCGTCCAGATCGAAGTCCGCGTAGATACAAATTTTTTCATTTTTCTTATAGGCTTGCACCAGGCGATCAACCGCCTTTTCCATACCTAAAATCAAAAGCGGATCTTTAAGTTCGCTCAGCTTTGGCTGCAACAGCTCTTCAATTTTTTCTTGCGAGATTTCCCGCGACGCTAAAACGCGCGCGATAATATCCGGGAAAGAGCCCTGCGGTTTTGGAGTCTGAGATAATCTCTGGGTCCAAATCTGCATAAAGCCTTTCCCTGCTGGTTGCTTAAATTAAAAAAACAAAGCTTAAGTAAACTTTTTAAGCCTTACGCGGAGATAAATTCAGTTTCTCCATCGCTAGAATTAACGGAGCCGCTACGTAAATAGACGAATACGTTCCAAAAATAACTCCGACACAAATCGCAAACGCAATATCAGAAACTACCCCACCGGCGAAAATATAAAGGCATAGTGAAGAAATGAAAACTGTACCAGAAGTGATCAGCGTTCTAACGAACATATCATTGATCGCTTTATTAATGATAAAGCCGAATCCTTTTTCTGTATACAAATGTTCAGTCTCACGAATTCTGTCAAAAACCACAATCGTATCATTCAGCGAATAACCAATTAGCGTGAGCATCGCAGCCAGGATCGGAACGTTTACTTCTTTACCGACCAGAATAAAAATCGCTAGTGTAATCACCACATCATGGGCCAAACACACAACGGCACCCGGAGCGTACTTGTAATCAAAACGAAGGGCCACGTAAATTAAAATCACTAAGAGACAGTAAAATACGGCTAAGAAACCATTTCGCTTTAATTCAGCTCCTACTTGAGGACCAACTGTATCAACGCGACGAATGTCAGCACCTTGAGCCGCGAAATCTTTTGTGATGTGATCTTTAACAGTTCCAATGGATTTATTTAATAATTCATTGGTTTCCTTATCGGTGGCCCCTTTTTGGCCTTGAAAGCGAATCAAATATTCGTTCTTATCCCCGATTGCCTGAACACCGATTTCACCTAGACTTGAATTCGCTACAGAAGTTCGCAGTTGCTCAATCGAAACATCTTGCGCGAACTTCACTTGAATTTCAGTTCCGCCCTTAAAGTCAATTCCGTATGAAATCCCCTTAGCCGCTATAAACACTAAAGAAATCAAAACTAGAACTAATGAAAGGCCCCCGAAAAAACCAACTTTTCCAACGAAATCAAAACGACCGTAGTCGGCATCTTGCTGTGCATTTTTAGTTGTCATATTTTTCATCCTACACCGAAATTTTCTGCACGCCACGACGGTGCACTAAAGTATCAACAATCACTTTGGAAACAAAAACGTTAGCAAATAAAGTTGTCCCAATACCCACTAAAAGGGTTACGGCAAATCCCCGGACAGGCCCAGTTCCAAAATACAAAAGTACAATGGCGGTCGAGGCCGTTGTGATATTGGAATCAAAAATCGCCGACATTGCTTTACGATACCCATCCGCCATGGCCGCTTTCAGCGAAGCCCCTTGGTGAAATTCCTCACGGATACGTTCATTAATTAACACGTTCGCATCAACCGCAAACCCCACGGTCAGCGCCATTCCCGCAATACCCGGCAATGTCAAAGTAGCACCTAATGACGTTAACAAAGCAAACACACAAATAATATTAATCACTAAAGAAACGGTCGAAATCAAACCCATTGCGCGGTAGTAAAACAGCATGAAAAGAATAATCAAGACGGCTCCGAAGTAGGACGCAATCTTAGCTCGGTCTAAGGCATCTTTTCCCAAAGAAGGTCCCACACGGCGCTCTTCTAATTGCTCTAACGCTGCTGGAAGGGCTCCGGCACGAAGTGAAGTTGAAATTAATTTCGCTTCATTCATCGTTTCATCTCGGTTCGTGGATCGGCCTAAAGTAATTACCGCTTGGCCGTTCGGAATTTTAGTATTAATTTTTGGCGCTGTCTTTACAACTTTATCTAACACGACAGCCATCTGTTCATTAATGTGTTTTTCTGTCAGCTCACCAAATTTCACGGCTCCGGCCGGATTAAACCGTAAAGAAACTTCAGGTCCACCGTACTGATCAAACGTCACGTTCGCGGTATCTAAGTAATCTCCAGTCAGATCGGTATCTGTTTTTAACAAATAGGGAATTGATCCCGCTTCTAAGGATTTAGCATTTTGAGATTTCTCAAAATAAATAACCGTTTTTGCCGGAAGCTTATCTTTTAAATCGGTATTTATCTTATTGATATATTCTGTATATTTTGTCGTCGCCATTGAATAGTTACCGGCTTTTTCTGCGGTATCGATCAACTTACGAATTTCTTCAGCCGATTTTTCATAGGAGACAACCATGAAATCTAATTTGGCCGTCGTATTAATTAATTGCTTCGCTTTTTCAGCATCCGCCATTCCCGGAAGCTGTACTAAAATACGGTCAGCCCCTTGCTGCGTGATTGAAGGCTCTGCCACACCGAATTCATCAATCCGATTACGAATTGTTTCGATCGCTTGACGAATAACGTTTTGTTTTTGATCCAGTAAATAAGCGTCGAAATATTTAATTTCAACTTTATTCGCAGACGTCGAGACCACTTGCAAACTGCCCGCGTGGTTTTTCTGGATAAACGCCTCTACTTTTTTCGCTTCGTCTAAATTCGGAACAGCGATGACAAATTCGCCCGCTTTTGCATTTGCGGTATCAAAGTCAGTGATAGTGATATTTTCTTTTGCGAATTCTGATTTTAAAGCCAAAGTCTGACGAATAACGGTTGTCGAAACAACTCCGTCAACGTCTACACCCATGACTAAGTGTAAACCGCCTTGGATATCTAAACCATAATTTAATTTTTTTGAAGGCCACCAGCCGAAGCGACTGACGTCCATAAAATTCGGAACGATTAAAATTAAAGCTAGGACAATTCCAATCGAAGCTAGCCAAGTGCGTGTACTCAAACCTTCCATGATTACTGTCCCTCTTTCTTCGCGACTTGTAAAACAGCCTGTGACGTTAAAACTTGAGTTCGTAGAAATTTCATTTGAACGTTGTTGGCCACTTCTAAAGTCGTGAT
>JAYTHR010000544.1:0-2462 GCA_043732425.1 Bdellovibrionales bacterium | reverse complement strand
AGACCGTTTCTTTTTGTTTTTGGTACGTGTCTTTTGCTTTATTTACTTCTTTTAAATTTTTACTGACCACTTCTAAATTACGATCATATTCTTTTTGATTCGACTTTGCGTTTTCTAAGTTAGTTTTGATTTTATCTAGGCCTTGCGCAGCCGTCATTGATTCGGCCTGTGCCGAAACGGCGAAAGCTAGGACGGCGAGTGTTGTGATTAAAGTTAACTTTTTCATTAGTTGCTCCCTTGATTTTGTGCGACTTCATCAGACGGACATACATTTTTTAAAGAAGAACGGTAATGACCTAATTCGTCTTCCCAAACTTCACCTTTAAATTTCCACTTATAACTTTCGTCTTCTGCCGGTGCTAAAGACGCGGTATTGCGGTCTTGAATTTCTCCGCCCGCCATTTGGTAACGGATATGCTCTCCGGCTCCGGAATAAATTTCGTACGACAGAACATCTCGTTGATCGACCAGATTACCAAGTGAGGCCACGAAAGTTCTAAATCGGGATTGTAAGCCGCTGGCGGCTTTCAACCGAAGATTTGCTTTTTCTTTATCTAAACGGTCCACCGCGGCGACGCGCATTTTCTTAATGCCTTCACGCGCGCGGCTGACAATCATGTGTTCGATGCCGGTGGCTAAGAATTCACGCTCTTTACTTTGTAGTTTTGAAGCCGACGCTTTATCCCGCTTTAAAGCCGCGAATTCATTTTTTGATTGCAGCATTTTTAATCGTGCTTCGCGCTCTTTACGAATCAAATCAACCGCAATTTTGTTGAAGCGAACGTTTTCGTCTTCATAATTGTTAATTTGCTTCTGTACAGATGTAAAATTCGGGTGCCTTGCTAATTCCACAATGAAAGAGCGGGGAAGGCCGTCGACTTCGTCCACGTTACTGTTTCGTAACCAAGTTTTTACTAGGTCATAATAAGCCATCGGGTCTTTATTATTTTTTTGATACGATTCTAGCTTTTCTTGAGTCGCACTGTAGCGTTTTTTTAAATCATTTAATACATTCACGCCATCACCAAACTGGCAAAGATTTAAATAACCCACGGTGCGTACGATGTAAGTATCTGGAGCATAAGATTTTCGGAAGAAATCAGTGTGCAACGAAAACATATTTCCCGCAGCGCCTTCGTAGTCACCAGCTAAGATTTGCGTCCAAGCCTCTTCGACCATGGCTTGCAGCCAAGCAGGACTTGATTTATCGATCGCTAAGTAATTTTTGTAAGCGGTTTTATAATCTCCCTTTTGAAAATACAAACGAGCTAAAGTTAAAGCTGACAAATTGCGAACGGAATCTTTCTTCTGACCTTCAACTAGGGGCCAAGCTGTTTCTAATTCTGTAATCGCCGCATCGATCTGTCCCATGCGGTAATTGAAGACTGCTTTTAATAAAGCGGCTTCAGGGTATAGAGCAGACGTCGTAGGAATAAAAACCAAAGCATTTTCTAATTTTCCAAGATCACCTTTTTCAGAAAAGTATTTTGCTTTCTTTAACAAATACTTTTCGTTTTTCGTGACATCTATATCGAACGATTCAACTAACGGATCGACTAGCGCGATATCTGAATTCGAAAGAACTCCAACATTTTTAGTTAAGTCTTCGACCGCTAATTTTTTTAACGCTAAATCTTTTGTTTCTTGCGTCACTTGGATCATTTTCTGACGAAATTCAGAATACAGTTCTAAGCCCAACGCAGTTTGCGCGTAGTGAAAAAGGGCTTGCGACCGGTATTCTTTCACATCCATCAGTTCTACGAAAAGACTCATCGCTAGGTCGTACTTCTTCTGGTATTCCAGAAAAATCAAAGCCTGCAGCATTTTGTATTCATCAGGCTTGATTTCCACCACGGGATTTAATGTCGGCTCGGAAGCTAGGATGACAGGTTGTGGAACGACATCTAAAAGCTTAACCAGCGGAATTTTTTCGACCGCACTTTCGGAAGCTAATTTTTTCGCGGACTGAACCGGGTTGAGTAGCACTTGCGGGATCGTTAGAACCGCCGGAGACGTCTTGGCTTGAACCGGTTTAGTTTTTATTTGTCTTTCTGCCGGAAGTTTCAAGTCGATAACCTGAGCTTCGATTTGCTTTTCGTCACCAATATCAAGCTTTGGGATTTCTTTTACTTTGACGACTTCATTTCCCTTTTTTTGCACCATTTCAAAAACGGGCACCCCAGACTGACGGTATTTCACGTCCGAGCTAGGTTTTCGGCCTTCGTTTTTTGTTGTCAGTGCTGTTTGGCCACCGGCAGCAAGAGAAACAAAACAGATTAATAGTATAATCGCTTTATTATTTTGTGGGTTATATCTCATTCTTTTTCATATTTACTTCACCCTTACTTTGTGAAAAGAGTTAATCCAAAACTGATTGTCGTATCGTTGGCGCTTTTTGTACTGCTATTTCGTGTCGATTCGTCGGCACCAATCGGAATTTCGTACTGTCTTACTTTTTGTGT
>JAYTHR010000543.1:0-2480 GCA_043732425.1 Bdellovibrionales bacterium | reverse complement strand
GCTTCTTACCACCACCACTGACTAAACCTTTAGTTTTTGTCATGTGAGTTCCTTGGCGACGAGATGCTAACTGCCAACGAACAACGGTGTGTAAAACGTCTTTGCGGACTTCAACTTCGAACACGTCCGAAGCGAGTTCAACTTGTCCTACTTTTTCATTTTTCCAATTTGTAATATTAACTGTAGCCATCGATTACTCCTTTACCAGTTTCACAAGAGTATTTTTGCTTCCTGGAACAGGGCCTTTTACAAGTAAAACACCGTCTGCAGCATTCACATCAATAACTTCAACATTTCTAACTGTGATATTCTCATCACCCCAATGACCGGGAAATTTCTTTCCTGGCATAACTCGTCCTGGCCAAGTTCTGTTTCCAGAAGATCCTGGACGGCGGTGAAATTTTGATCCGTGAGTCGCAGGTCCACCGGCAAAATTCCAACGGCGAATAGAACCTTGGAATCCGTGACCTTTTGATTTTGAAGTGATTTTTACGACATCACCTTTAACAAAAGAATCAATTGAAATACTGTCACCTAATTTTAAATCAGATGGTAATTCGTCTTGACGTAATTCTTTAATGTATTGAGCACCAGATTCAAATCCTGCAGCTGCTAGGTGATTCTTTTCAGCAGTTGAGCTATTCTTGGCTTTTTTAGGAACCGCTGCGATTTGCACCGCTGAGTATCCGTCTTTTGCACTTGTTTTAATTTGGGAAACTTTCCAGTTTTCAAATCGAAGAACAGTTACAGGGATTGATTCACCCTTTTCGTTGTAAACTGTCGCCATACCTTCTTTGAACGCGAAAAGCCCATTGAGCTTCACACCCTCAGCAGAAGGAGTTTTTGTTTCAGCGTTTTGTGTTTGCACTTCGCTCATTTTTTACTCCTTCTTATTCAGCAGATAGTTTAATTTCAACATCGACACCAGCAGATAGATCTAATTTCATCAATTGATCTATGGTTTGTTGGGTCGGCTCAAGGATATCGAGCATTCTTTTGTGAGTTCTAATTTCAAATTGTTCACGGGATTTTTTATCCACGTGCGGAGAGCGCAATACCGTGAAGCGGTTAATACGAGTTGGTAAAGGGATTGGACCCGCAACCTTAGCGCCCGTACGTCGTGCAGTTTCCACGATTTCTTTAGTCGATTGATCAAGTAACTTATGATCAAAGGCTTTTAGCCTGATTCTTATTTTTTGACTTTTCATAATACCTTTTCCTAGTTCTGCTCGCCAAAACCTTTATCCACATAGCATGACTGCCAAGATTTTGGAGGTTTCCGTAGCGTTAACAAGATTTGTGAATATCGAATACACGATAAATAATGTCAACCACTTATTTTCAGATTTATTTGACTTTTTTTCGAGGAGGAAAATGACCTGCTTTTTAGGACTGGAATACGAGAATAACTAGCGGCCTAGGCGGTGCAAAAGCTCGGCTCGAACCTTCGGTGGAACGGCGACGTAATCTAGAAATTCCATACTGAAAAAGGCTCTGCCCTGAGAGAGACTTCGTACGTCCGTGGCGTAACCAAATAATTGCGCTAGAGGCACCTCGGCTTGGATAATTTGGCCGGACTGAGGCTTAGAGGTCATATTTAAAACCTTGCCACGACGCGAGTTTAAATCGCCAACGACATTGCCTACAAAATCATCAGGGCATTGAACTTCAAGTTTGAAGATGGGCTCGAGTAATATAGCCTCTGCGCTTTTTAGGACTTCGCGGAAAGCTAAAGATGCTGCTGCCTTACATACAATTTCGTCCGTCATCTGCGGTCTGCTGATTAAGGACTTTATATTAATTTTCATTCCGACCATTGCGTAACTTGCGATCGGACCTACTTCAGAGGCTTCTTTTAACCCATTTTCACAGGCTTTGATCCAGTTGGGTTGAATATCTTTAGAGGCTTGCACTGAGCTTGTTATTTTAATTCCCTCAGAAGCTGGAATGGGAGTGACCTCAATTTTTATCTGAGCAAACTTCTCATCGCCACCAAGGACTCGCTCGAAAACGAAATCTGTTGTCACAGGTTTCGTAATAGTTTCGCGGTAAGCCACTTGTGGGCGACCAACGTTAGCTTGAACTTTATGTTCTCGCATCAAACGATCGATTAAAATATCAAGATGAAGCTCACCCATTCCGGAAAGTAAAATTTGTCCTGTTTCAGGATCTGTTCTAAGGCGACAAGAGGGATCTTCTTTTTCGAGACGCTGCAAACCTTCGATCATTTTTTCTTGCTCGGCTGAAGATTTTGCTTCGACAACTACTGCAATGACAGGCTCTGGAAAAACCATGGATTCAAAAACGACAAGACGTGCTGAATCACAAAGAGTATCACCAGTTGAAGTAAATTTTAATCCGATGATGGCGCCGATATCTCCGGCTTTCAGAGATTCAACTTCTTCGCGGGCATTTGCATGCATTTTTACGATTTTTTGGACACGTTCTTTTTTTTCTGTGCGTGGATTATATAACTGATC
>JAYTHR010000542.1:0-2482 GCA_043732425.1 Bdellovibrionales bacterium | reverse complement strand
AGCCCTGTCTTACAAATTCTATTTTTTTGTCAGAACCGGCGCTGCAGCCATTCCCAGAAAATACTGCTGTTCCGAAATTTGCTGCCTGAGACAAGGTCGAAGAAAATAAAATAAAGCTTAGAATTTTCAACTTTAATTCCCTGAACTAAACAGACGACCCTCAATCACGTAAACTTTTTCTTTCGGGTTATACCAAATTTCCTGGTAATCTAAATGATTTGCGGTTCGTTTCACTTTAACCAAAATAGTTGTTTTATCATTTGGGCTGGGCATTTGCGCTTCAAACGAAGTTCCATCGTACGTCCCTACCACCGTGTTAGTTTCATCAAATAAACTTCCGTCCTTTAAAATCCAACTTGTATGACCCAAATGCATCGCAACCACTTCGCAATCAAACAATCCTTTTTCGATACCCACGGACTTTGCCGTTTCGGACCACGTCATTGTCATCGGCGAACAGTGGGCTCCGGGGCTTTCGCCACGAAATTTCCAACTTCCAAATCCGGTCCAATCCCCCGAAAAGCCCGCCCAGGTGATAGTTGATAAAGAAAATGTTAGAAAAAATAAGGTCAACTTCATACGGCCTCCGTGAAGTAAGCGTGATACTCCCAATTTTAGATAGAATCCTGGACTTTAGTCAAAGTTGATTTTGTTAATAAAAAAGTAATTTCGACCGATAGAAAGCAAGAGGTGCGTTATGACTAAATTTCAAAAATTTTACAACCTGGCCATCGCTTTTGCGTTCATTCTTTCTGCGCCCTTAGCGCAGGCCGATCTACCCGATGCGCCCAAGGAATTTTATCGTTATTACGATTTAAATAACAAAGGTGAAATTAGAAATATAAATGCAAAAATTCCCGCTTCGTTAAATGAAAGTAAATCAGATGCGACCATCACCCGTGTTTTTTCAACTGCGGATGACACAACGGCATGGCACGTGGGCTCGATTCCTTGCTCGCAGAACAAAGAATTCAGTTGCGTCAGTGTTTACACAAAAAAAGACTCGCGATCGACAGGAAACCAACAAAGCTTTCTTAATAAAAATCGACAAGACACGTCGACGTTCACGTTGTATCAGTTAAATCCTAAAAAGCCGGAACAGAATACCGTTGTCTCGTGCAATAGTAAATTCACTACGGGTGGAGTGCGCGACAGAGCCGACCTAACTGGATGCGTGAAGTATTCTAAAGACAGTTGCGACGCCTGGGCGAAAACTGTAGCTGCAAAAAAATCGCTTTTTACAGAGCTTGCCGAAAAAGGGGCCGAGTGTTCCAAACTACTTCAAGACGCTGATCAGCTAAAAATTGACATGAAAAACATTTTCCAAGGAGATATTAAAGATTCTGAAAAAGAAATTTCAAAAAACTTTGACGAAGCAACTCGCGGAAATGCTGGGCTTCGCTTGACAACAAAGGTGGCGCTGCAACCAGACAAAGATTTGAATTCGCAAATTTCTACTTATCAAGATATTTTTAAAAGATCAGAAGGCTGCGACACATATTCTGAAGTTTTCACTGACACGTATAAGAAGAAGCAGGCCAATTTAGAAAGTCTCAGTAACGAGCCAAAAGCTGCACAAAGGAAAAAAGGAAGTAAAACTTCCGGACAACAATAAAAAAAGCGAGGATATCTCCTCGCTTTTTAAAATCTACTCATAAAAATTTCTGACAGCTTTGTACTGGTCAGAAATTTAGTTTAACCCTGCACGTATTAAATTTAATGCCGAACCCGCTTTAAACCATTTCAGCTGCTCGTTATTGTAAGTGTGCTTCACTTCAATTTTTTCAGAAGCTCCACCTGCATGTTTAACTTCAAGAAATAAATTCTTTCCCGGAACTAAATCCTTTAAACCATGAATGGCTAAAATATCTTTTTCCTGAATTTTTTCGTAGTCTTGCGGATTAACGAAGTGCAAAGCTAAAACCCCTTGCTTCTTCAGATTCGTTTCATGAATACGCGCAAAAGATTTTACGATCACGGCCGTGCATCCTAAATAGCGTGGCGACATGGCCGCGTGTTCTCGAGATGATCCTTCACCATAATTCTCGTCGCCCACAATCATCCAGCCTTTACCGGCTTTTTGGTAATCACGAGCTATCTGCGCAAATTCTTGCTTGGCTCCGGTCATCTGATTTATTCCTTTACCAATTTCGCCAGGAATAAATGCGTTATCCGCACCTAACAGCATATTGTCTGAAATTTTATCTAGGTGTCCGCGGTAGTTAAGCCACTTGCCGCCCGGGCTAATATGATCGGTCGTGCACTTGCCTTTAGCTTTCGCTAACACATACTGATTTTCAAAATCTTTTCCATCCCAAACCGTGAATGGTTTTAAAAGTTGCAATCGCTCTGATTTTTCACTGATTGCAATCTTAGCCTTATCGCCTTCCGGCTTTTGATAGCCTTCGGTATCAGGAACAAAACCTTTTTCTGGAAGTTCCGGAGCCATCGGAGCCGTTAATTTTATCTTCCCCTTAGGGCC
>JAYTHR010000541.1:0-8409 GCA_043732425.1 Bdellovibrionales bacterium | reverse complement strand
GCGAATTAATGACAATCAAAACTCCTATCGAATGGTCAGAATTGATTAAAAGTTTTAACCCGAATCCTGAAAAGTGGTGTCTTTTTGCTTATGAGGGATTGGGAACTCAATCCCTTAAAGATTATATCGCGACCAAAAAGATTCCATCAGACAGCTCTCCGAATGATATATGGATTATTGTGGGCTCAGAGGGCGGTTTTTCGGTCGCTGAGGTCAAAACCATGCAGCAACTAGGCCTTAATCCAGTGACATTAGGGAGCCAAGTTTTACGTGTTGAAACGGCTTGCCTGACTTTAGTCTCCGTCCTAAAGTATGAGTTCGAACTGCTTAGCTGACAACTTAGCTAAGGAAGGGAATTGCGATGATCGGACAAAACAGCGACAAAAATGATCCTATGGAAGAATTTGAATTTCGCCCTATCAATGAAGGCCTTGGCTTTCACCGTAAACAAAAGGGCGTCACCCCAGCAGCTTCAACGGCAATGAAACTGTCCGCTCCCACAGCTTCTACGCAACAAGCGCTGGCAACAACGCCGTCACCTTTTCAATCTCCGTTACCACGCCGGGACCTTGCAATTAAGCCCACGTTCCAGGTTCCAAGTATTGAAGATGACTCGATCGCGAAAGCCCAGACCGCAGTTAACGATATTCTTAAGAATTTAAATCATAAGCGCCAATTAGATTTTGCGACTGAAACTGAAAAGCAAAAATCCGTTTTAAAGAAATCAAAACCGCAGTTTTTTGCAGCCATCTTAGATGGTATGCTGATCACGGCAGCCTTTTTGATGACTTTGATTTTAATGTTATCGATTACGAAGGTCGATATGATTTTAAATCTGACTCACCCGGAAACTTCGGGCTTAGTCTATCTGGCGACGTTCACATTATTTGCCGGTGTGACATTTATTTATATGGTCGTGAATCGCACTTTCCTGGGCTACACGCCGGGCGAATGGGCTTTTGATCAGCAGTGCGGTTCTGATACGGAACGCGATGAGCTCATGTACATTCCTAAAATCGCGTTAAGAACACTTTTGGTGATGGCAACGGGATTTGTTATTTTACCTTTTCTTTCTTATCTATCAAATTCAGATATTGCAGGAAATCTGGCGGGAATAAATTTATTTAAAAAACCTTACGGCTCGTAAGATGATGTCTTCGTTTTCCGAAGTGCTGAATTTAAGTGAACTTGCCAACGCAACGGCGTTCTATAAAAATCAAAATAAAAAAATTGTTTTTACTAATGGTTGTTTCGACTTATTGCATGTCGGACACGTTCGCTATTTAAAACAAGCTAAATCGCTCGGTGATGTCTTGATCGTTGGGATAAATACGGATTTATCAGTCCAAAAACTAAAAGGGCCGACTCGGCCGATACAAAACGAAAGTGATCGGGCTGAAATTTTAGCGGCGCTTGAAGCTGTTGATCATAGCGTGCTATTTGCTGAGGAAACTCCGTTGCAATTGATTCAGATTATTAAACCCGATTTTTTGGTCAAAGGTGGAGACTGGAAAATCGAACAAATTGTTGGAAGTGATTTCGTTTTAAAAAATGGCGGGCAAGTTTTATCGCTGCAATTTGTCGATGGCAAATCAACAACTTCACTTGTCGAAAAATCTAAAAAATAATTACAAACCGGCTACTTGCGTCGTCTGAATTAGCGCGGCCACTTGATTCGCTAGCGGAGATAACTCGGGCTCTTGGGCAGCTCCGATTTGTGCTAAAGACGGTAGTAAGCGCTTAAAGCTATTCACCGATAGTGCGGCCGTCGCTTCGGCATCGCGCAAATGCCGAGCATCGACTAGTGAACTGACATCTCCGTTTTTTATTTTTGGAATATTGGCATTCAGTAAAGATAGAGAAACTAAAATTAATTTTTTATCTTGAGTTTGCAAAGCCTGATTCAAGTAACCTAAATTTTGAGTCTGCATATACGCAAGGTAAGCTTGATCGACATAGGGCTTCAACGAGTCAGGAATTTGTTCCTGGACATGAACCAATTGCGATAGACTAGCCAAAGACGGTTGAGATCTTAATGCCATTAAACCTAATCCCTTCAAATTTAAATCACTCTGATCCAATAGATCCTGTGACATAGCTTGAAATTCGGTCGCCGTAACTTCATTCTGGCGAAACGCGGTGATAAAGGCTGCTAAAATTTCTTTCGTTGGTTTAGCAAAGATTTCTTGGCGCCAAGTTGCGTAGGACTTTTTTTCTTTATTTTTCTTGTCTGTCGGCTCGTTTTTGATTTCATTTCCAGCTTCTGCGCTAGAAGTCGGAGGATTCGTATTCAGTTGATTTTTAGTTTGCAGAGTTTCGGCCGCCGTTTTTAAGTTAGCTGTTTTCGCCGTTGGCTCATTTTTATTAACCGCTAAAGTATTATTATTATTTTCTGGAGTTGAATTTGTCGGCTGTGGATTTTTTAAAGGGCTATTCTGGCCGGCTATTTTACCATTTTTTACCAAGTTCTTCGCGCCTATCTTAGCTGCCGAAGTTGGGATTTTTGCTTTTGTTTTTATTCCGAAATACTGATCGTCGATTTCTCGGCCATCTAATGAATAGCCCGAAAAGCCTTGCTCAGCGCGAGCCATTTGATAATTGATAACTTCACTTGTTTCATACTGAGACACACCCTTAGGGCCGCGATTCATTTTACTGAATGCCACCAGAAAACCTACGACGGCAATCGTGCTCACCGTAATAAAAAACTTTTCATTTCGTGTCAGTGTTGATTCCATAAAATACCTCGTGCCAGATGTAAAAGCACGGATCAGACCAATTTTATGAAATGTATTGCACTAGGTACGAGGCGGCAGCTCTAAAGCGAGACACTGTTAGCAAAAGGCAAATTTGCGCCCCCAAGCTGAAAAGCTTTTAGTCAATGACATCCTAACTGTCTTAAATTGAAAGGCTCTGGAGATGAATTATTTTTTCTCTGCGGGACAGTAACCCACGCGAGTTCCCTGCACTGCGGGAAAATTGCGACAGGTGTCCGGTCGCTTATCGTAGACAGTGCAGAAGCGGGTTTTTAAATCTAAAAAGTAGCAGTCCCCATTCGCTTTTTGCGTTAACATAAAAAGGTCTGTGCCTTCACGGTAAGACGATATGATGCCGGTCTTCTTAAGTCTTTTGGCTGCTTTTTTTATCGAGTTTTCTATTTCATCTTCGGAAACCACACGCAGCCGAATCAGATCTTCACTTTTAACTTCCACTGGCATAGTGCAGCAGCCCGCCTTGCAAGTGATGCAGAAAGCGGATTCATATTTTTTCCATGATGAGGGACGATCTTTATCCACTTTCATTCGAATTACGGTAAGTGTTCCCCAGCCAATAATGGCGGATTCGTTTTCAAACTTTTATCGGCAGGTTGAATCATGACCGTGGTGTAGCCCTTAGCCAAAATACGTGATAACAGCTCGGGTAAAAGTTCTGCTGTCCGACGATGAATATCATGCATTAAAATAATTCCGCGACCGCGATGCTCGAGTTGATTCATTACGTCGGTTATAACCTGAAGATTCGTCCGAATCGTTTTGTCTTCGTTAACCATTCTCCAATCATTCGAATCAATCGACCATTTGATGCTTCCCATTTGATTTTGATACAAAACTTGATTTAATTGTGCGGTATCATTTCCATATGGAAATCTAAAAAATGGATCAACCCAACCCAAGACAGAGTGTAACAGACTATGAGTCTGCTTAATCTGCTTCAAACCTTCTTCGAACGAAATTTTTCGCATGTTCGGATGATTCCAGCTGTGATTTCCGATCGTATGCCCCTCAGCAGCAATACGCTGCGTGATTTGAGGATTTGCTTGAACACGCATTCCAACTTCAAAGAAATGGGCCTTAGCACCAAATTGCGCTAAAGTATTCAATACCGACTTTGTGTTCGTTGGCTCCGGTCCATCATCAAATGTCAGGATAACTTGTTTTGGCTGAACATCGCCGGTGACGGCTAAATATCCCTTTGAGGTATCTCGAATCTGAACTTGGGTTGCAAACTTCTTCGGAACTATGTCAAGTTCAGAAGCCCCCGTAAAATTAGCTTGAAGTTCCAGCCCCGTATTCCGTAAAACGCTAATTTTTTCTAAGCGCTGCATCAGTGAAGGATTACATTCAGAAATCAAATCTTGATATTTTTCATCGCGAATGCTGACTTCACAAATTGCTAAGTCCCCGTCTTCGCGCTTAAGAAGCTCATTACAAAATTCATTAGTCTCAGAATTTCCAACTTGCTGCTTCTTTTTCAAAGCTTGATCAAAAGCTTCAGAGCAAGCCGAAGATGCGGCACAAGGATTTGTCGAAATCTTCTGCTGAAACACAGCTGAGTCAATACTGCTTTTTAAAGAAGGAGCACAACCACCAGCCACGCCTACAAATAGCAACAAGCCTAATACTTTTACTTTGAAAGCATTCATTTTGAATCTCCACTAGCATCTTGTTTATTGAATAATTTGAACGACAATTTTTTCGGTGTGACATCGTTGATCGACCGATTCGATTCCTCTGAAAATTCTGTGTTACGCAATCGAAAGCGAATCTTAGTGTTTTCAATAATAACTCGGGGATCTAAGCTATGACTGTCTAGAATAACAATGTCTCGGGACGCGTGCGCTGTGACCGCGTTTGAATCCCAGATGTAAATGACATAGATGACTAAACACCCAATAATCTGAGACAGGACTAAAGATAACATCAAAAGAATAAGAAGGCTAATCTGAGGGACAACAGTTTCCAATCGCCCTTTTTCTAAAATTTCGAATCGACTTTGAATGGATAAGCGTTGGGCTTCGACTTTAGCTAACGCTTCAGTCAGATCTTTGTACTTACTAAATTCAATTTCTGATTTTTTCTTAAGTTCTTCAAATATTTGTCCTGCAACTGGAATCGTTTTCGCCTGCGAAGTCACTCGGTCAATTGAATTTTGAATATCATTGAGCTTGGACATGTGCATTTCATTTTCAATTTTTAAAGATTGAGCCCGGCCTCCGTTACCATAAAGTTGGCTTTCACGACGACCCGACGTTCCCTGCGATAAGTATTCAATGACTTTCTGATTTTCCGCTATTTTCATTCTGATTTCATTTTTTCGAACCATGAGTTCTGACAGGTATTCGCCAACTTTATCTTTTGAGCTTAATGAAATTAGATTCTCAGGCTTATTCTGAAAATCAGCTAACTTTTTATTAAAGTCGGCCATGTTTTGCTCGGCCTCCACGCGCTGACTTTTAATGAATGCTTCTACTTTTATAAAATCTAAAAGTTCTTTCTGCTTTAGGCTTTCCGCAATAGTTTTTAGAGCAACATTATTTAAAAATAATGCGGTCTCTTTATCGGGAGAAGAAAATGCCACATTAATCTGAAACTCCGAATTCAATTTTATTTTAGCCAGTGAATCTAACTTCTGAATGACTTTCACCTTGGATTCAGCAGTTAAGGGCTCGTTTAAATACTGCTCTTTAAAATTAAGGTAGCCTTTCCGCTCGGCCACGCTAAGGTCTTGAGATTCTCCCAGCGCTGTAATATTCGTCAGCAACTGATTGAAGAACTCTTCTGTTTTCAAATACTCAGCATGTTTTTGCAATGGGGAATTGTTCTTCTTGCCATCGGCGACGGATTTAGTAAGACCGAAAAACTGTGACGCAAAAGACTGCAACGAACTGTTCTGAGTATCATTAACAACAACAGATCCGGAAGAAACAAAGGGTATTTTAAAAATGTAAATTCCGATAGACGACACGGCCATGGCTACAAAAATAAGTAAAAATAATAGCCAATTGCCGGTGAAAATCTTTGTCAGTTCTTTTAGCGAAAGCTCTTCCGTAACTTTTTGGCTCGACTGCTCGTACCGGGTCGACGTCATGGCAGGCTGTTGAGCCGTACTTTCCGACGCTATTTCGGCTTGAGTCAGCAAAGTAGTCTCTGTCATTTCGCTTTTCTGATCCATAGTTACTTGCTCCCGCTTCTGAGCTTGCCAAAGTAACTCAATTTCGAAATTCCGCTTAGTATTTTTTAGTTTGGATTAAAAGCACTGAAGAAAGTTCAACCAGAACTGTCAAACTTTTGTACGCTGAAGTCCCCGGTAGAAGCTAATTATGTTTTGAAGCTTCTAAATCGGCAGTTAATTTTACCTGCCTTTGCAGCGTCAAATACTGCAGATCAAGTTCCTTCAATTCTTTCTTAAGAATTTTAATGGTTTCTAGCTCTTGCTGGCATATTTTAGCCTGCGTATCATCCGGCATGATGGGCTTCACCGTGTCTAGTAGATTAAGATCATTAAGGGCTTCCGAGAGCTTGTTCTTTTGCACTAACAGAGCTTGCACTTCATCTTCAGATCCCGTGTAGTTTTCCTTGATCGCACTCATTTCCTTTGAAATGGCTTTAATTCGAAAAAGGCTCGAGTACGCCGCGCCTAAGCGGCGAAAGTCTGGAGGAAACTTTTTTGTTAAAACAGAATACCCCACGATAGTAACGATGACTGAAAACAACAGAGATCTTAAGATAAAGGTCGTTAATCCAATAATTATTTTTTTAAAAGTCATGCAGGGCATCTATCGGTTTTAATTTACATAAACGTATCTATCTAACGTCATCATTTTTGTTTTTTCTATACTTGTATCAATGTGGTACGATGAGGACTAGCATAACGATTTAAAATTAATTTATGTTGGGTCCAGTCCAGACCGAATAGAAGTCTAGGAGGATTCAAAATGAATTCAAATTACGACGCCAACCTGGTTTATCAATTTTTAATCAACACCCCGGAATCTGCTTTAAGAAAAATGCTGATCGATAAATCTTTCTCTGATGTTCACTTTAATGTCTTGATGAAAGTATTAAGAAATTCAACGGAACCCCAATTTTGTGATCACTTTTATAATTCGACCTACCCAAAAGCAAAATACAACGGGAACGAAATAAATTTAAAAGAAAAATTCTGGAATGAGTGCATTGTCGCACTGAATGCTCATGGCCTATTATCCCCTGCTCAAAAATCTGCCGCCTAATTTCGACGTGTTAATTCCGTTTTCTCAGTTCTCAAAAGAACTGGAAATGGAATTAATACGCAGTAGAAACCAGATCTTTTTCAAGAACGAAAAAATTTTTATTGTGGCTCCTCTTGTGGAAAACCCTATTTGGGCACAGGACTGGTGGCCACAATCTAAAGTGCTTCCGCTGGAATCCAAATCGCAAATTATTAAATTTCTGAAATCAATGCCAGTATTAGGTCACTTTTACGATTCATTTCAATCGAAGTACGGAAATAGCCTTGTTCAAGATTTAAGAAATTTAGACAAAAAAAGAATAAAATCCGATTCCAAATTTGATTTCAAGTTTTTTGTTTGGACTGCGTTTGAAGACTGTCTAATTTATTGCGCAACTCCCTACCGCCGTTTTCCCGTGGGCTGGCACGAATTTGAAGAAGATAAAGTGTTCCCACCTAACCGGGCGTACTTAAAACTTTGGGAACTATTTACGGTCCACCACGTCAAGCCCTCGCTGAATGACGTAGTTATGGACGTTGGCGCCAGTCCCGGCGGGTGGAGCTGGGTTCTCAGTCGTTATTTTAAGAAAGTTTACTCGGTTGACAAAGCCGCTCTGGATCCAAAAATAGGTTCCATACCAAACATTCAATATATTCCTGGAGATGCTTTTAAAGTTGATAGCCAAAAATTTTCAGACTGTAACTGGATCTTTTCCGATATCATTTGCACGCCACAAAGATCCTATGATTTAATTTTAGACTGGACAGAAAATTCAAATATCAAAAACTTTGTATGCACTTTAAAATTTAAAGGGGACTGTGATTTTGAAATCATTAAAAAGTGCCTGACTTTAAAAGATTCTAAAATTATTCATCTTTATCAAAATAAAAATGAAGTCACCTGGATAAGGCAAACTCAATGACAACTGACTTTAAATTTTACTCTTTGTTAGATAAAATAAAGCATAAAGAAACATTAGATTTTCTTCAGCACAACCAGACCATGATAACGATCAAAGTGAATAACAAATTTCACAAAACTCGCATCTTAGCTGCTAAAAGTAATCAGGAATTTCTTATCTTTCGATTTAATTTCGAAAAATATGAAAATGATCCTGTCATTTGCTCTTTCGAAATCAATGCCGAGAAGTATTTTTTCAGCTCGTTCCTGAAGACGTCTCAGTCAGATATTTTACTGACCATTCCGAATGAAGTTTTTCAGCTGCAAAGACGAAATGATTTTCGGGTCATGGTACCAGCTGGTCATCCGTACCAGTGCACGGTCTGCGAGATCAACGGCACAACTTTAAAGATGGATGCTGAGCTTCGTGATTTAAGTTTAGGCGGTTGCCAAATCGTTTTACCGAAGACTAATCTTAACATACAGCGTGACATGGAATTAGGATTTGACCTTAAAAT
>JAYTHR010000540.1:0-22950 GCA_043732425.1 Bdellovibrionales bacterium | reverse complement strand
GTGTTTGATTAAACATGAATTTACGAAGCGGAACTAAGGCTGTTTCTAAGGCCACTTCTTGCCCAAGCTTTCCGGCGATGTACGGTTGAAGCGCGTTTTGATTCACTTCTTTGAATGCAGGGCCCATCACAAAAAAGGTCAGGAATAAAGAAAGTCCAACCAGCAATTGATTCGGCGGCATTTGTTGCACACCCAGGGCCTGTCTTAAAAAAGAAAGCACAATTAAAATTCGCGTAAAGCCCGTCATCATAATTAAAATAGCTGGCGCCAGCGTCAGCACGGTCATGATAAGAACTAATTTAATCGCATTCACAACTTCGGAGGGATTCTCTGTTGTTTTAAATCCTAGGTTCAAAGTAGGCAAAGTGACTTGGGCTAGAGCCCAGGATCCGGCAAACAGAATCGAAAGAGGCAAGAACCACTTTAGAAATTTCACCTAGATGCTCCTCATAGATTTAAGTTTCTTAGAAACTGAGTCTTTTAATCCAGAAAAAGAAAATTCTTCATCTAATTCATCGTGATCCATAGCTGCAGCGGAAGCATGTGCTGCAGAAGGCTTTGATGCTACTGGCGTTTGCTGATTCATTGTTTCTACAAAATTTTGCGGAGTTTCTGCGGGAACTTCATCGTCGATCAGAGATAAGGATTTGATTAAAGAAATACTGGAATCCGTGACGCCAATCAGGATCGATTCGCCGGCAACACGCACAATAGCTAAACTTTTTTTGGGTCCCAGATAGTGCTGTGACAAAACTTTGATCTGCATATTCGATTTATTGATCGTGTTCGAGTTCTTATACTTTTTTACAAAGTAATAAGCTGCGCCTAAGAGGCAAGTAATAATAACACCTGTTAACAACAGCCGGGTTGGTGGCTGAGTCGAATCTGCAGTCGCCTTGACCTGATCAATGTTCAACGGAATTTGATTTTCAGCTTTCAGCGCTACCGATTTTTCATCTGAAGCTACAGTTGTTGTAGCCTCCGTCGAGATGTCTGGCTTTTCAACTGCTACAATTTCTTCCGCCGCCGAAGCGCTGGAAATTTGAAGTGCTAAAAGTGTAATAATTAAAAAGCTTTTCATCATTTCAATTGCTCGATTCTTTCTGAAGGCGAAATAATATCAGTTAAACGGACACCGAATTTTTCATTCACGACGACGGCTTCTCCGCGGGCAATTAATTTTCCGTTAACTAAAACTTCCATCGGTTCACCCGCAAGCTTCGATAATTCTAAGACAGATCCTTGGGTCAAATTTAATAATTCGCTGACAGCCATTTTTGTGCGACCCAGCTCAACGGTGACTTTTAATGGAATATCTAAAATTAAATTTAAATTTTTGTCTTTAGCTGAACTCAGCGGCTTATCGGCAGCGACATGCTCTTTGAGTTCGTTCAGCTGATCATCCATATCGTCTAATGCATCATTTGCCATAAATCTCCCCGTTTATTTTTCGATCGGCCGCGTGATTTGCATCGCAACCGTTCCGTGATGAATTCCATAATAACCTTTAAACTTCTTAACTTCTTCAACCTGAATATCTAATTCTCCAGACGAATCTTGAGTCAGCGGAATAATGTCGCCCACTTTTAAACCCATAAGATCACGCAATTTAATTTCGGTTTCGCCTAAATTCACGTTGATATCAACTTCAGTTTCTAGAAGCTGTTCTTTGATGATCGATGTCCATAGTTTCTTATCTGTTTGATCTGATTCCACTTGGAATCCTGTCGACAATTTTTGTTTAATTGGCTCGATCGTTGAGTACGGAATAACGATTGAAATTGTTCCGGAAGCGGCTTCAAGCTCGACGTCGAAAGTAGTCGCGATGACCACATCCGTCGGCGGCACGATTCCCACGAACTGTGGATTGATTTCAGTACGCTGAAACGAGCATCCAATTTTTTCTATTGTCGACCATGACTGCTCAAGATCATTGATAGCTAATTCCACAACTTTTTTAACGATCTGCAGTTCGATCGGCGTAAATTCTTTTCCGTCTAGTTTCGCGTAAGGACGATCAGCACCACCGAAAAAAGAATCGACCAAGGCGTAAGCTAATTTTGCCTCAATAACAAATAATGCCGATCCCCGTAAATTATTAAAACGCAAAACGCTCATGCAGGTCGGGATTGGTAGAGTATTAATAAACTCACCGAATTTTAAGAATTCTGTCGATGTTAACGTGATTGAGGCAATCTTTCTTAGTGAAGAAGATAACGAAACCCGAAATGATCTCATGAATTTCTCGTAAATTACTTCTAGCTGCGGAAGACGACCGCGGATAATTCGATCCTGACTGGTTAAATCGTAATTAATAATATTACGATTATCATCCTTCATTTTTGTAACTGGAGAGCTTTCGGACGTTGGCACATCCCCGTCTGTAACGGCAGCTAAGAGGGCATCAACTTCGCTTTGCGATAAAATTTGATTCATGCGCGAAACCTCGTTCTAGTTACTTATTAGTTGTAAATCAATTCTGTAAAGTAGACGTTCATGATTTTTCCTTTACTTAAAAAAGAATTCACTTGGTCCTTAATTTCATTTCTTAAAAAATCTTTGCCTTCTTTGGTCGACACCTCATCATAAGTTTTGCTGGATAAAATAATAATGATGAAATCACGAATTTGGGCTTTGCGATTATCAATTTCTTGAATGACGTCTTGCCCTTTGATTTCCAGCTCCATATTTACTTTTAATACTTTACGGCCTTTAGAACCTGCTAAATTGACAATGAAAGTTTCTAACGGAATCACTTTTCCGACTTGTTCTAATTTTTCTTGGTCAACCTTGTTATCCTTAGGTACGCCCTCGATCACTTGTTCGAGGGTCGATGTCGGTTTCTGTGAATTCTTCCATAGAAAGTAGCCGACGCCTAAAACGACGAACATATTAATGACCACTAACGAGATTAATAAACCAGACTTTGATCCACTGACCTGTTTTGATGTTAAGTCAGCTGTGACGGCGGCGGCGACGTCTTTAGTTGATTTTTCTTCGGCCACTTCATCCTCCATGATGCAATTGAATCAAAATTTTGACTTCATCCAATGAAGGCAAAGATCCCCACAAAATAAGTCAGCAACACGAGTGCCAACCAGACCTTCAGCAAGTTCTATTTTTTTATAGTTCTCAGAGTCAAAAAAATGGATTTGCGGTACGGGACAAACAGCGAGTCTAGGAAAAATAAGTCTGACTACTGACTGGTCCTGTTAACATTTTGTCGCTGGCTAGACTTTTTTAAAAGGACTGCGTTGAAAGTTGGTTTAAAAATTGATCCACCAAAAACGGATTGCCCGCGATAATTGTTTTTTTAAACGGGTTAAAAGGATCACCTTCGTAAGTTCTGACAACGCCGCCAGCTTCTTCGACCAGAAGCTGGCCGGCAGCAGTATCCCAAGGCTTCAGATTTTTTTCCCAAAACAAATCAAAAACGCCGCTGCTGACAAGTGCCAAATCGTACGCGGCCGCACCGGCTCGGCGGATGCCGCGGGTTTGCCTGACAAAATGAGAAAAAATTCGAATTTGCTCTTCAAGATAAAGTGGTTCGTCGGCAAAAAAACCCGTAGCCAGAAGGGCGTTTGAAAATTGTTTGGTCTGAGAAACAGAAACTTTTTTTCCATTGCAAAAAGTGCCTTCGCCGCGAATAGCCGTCCATGTTTGGTTCAGCATGGGGACGTCGATAATTCCAATTTCTATCTGCTGATTAACCTCAAGAGCTAATGAAATACAAAAAATAGGAAACTGATGAACAAAATTAGTTGTGCCATCCAGCGGATCTAAAATCCAGCGCGCCTTATCTGACGGCTGCAAATCTGTTTGATTTTCCTTAAAGCTAGTCTCTTCACCCAAGAAATCGACATCGGGGCAGAGTCGAGCTAGTTCAGTTTGTATTAAAAACTCTGAAGTCTTATCCGCTTCGCTAACCAGTCCGGCTTTTTCCTTGGTTTCAATCTGGCTAATTTTTCCAAAATATCCCAATAAACAGGCTCGACCAATCTTGACGGCGCTTAGGGCGGCTTCGAACCTAGACTTTTTCATATTTTTTTACCCAGATTTGACGATTTTTCCATCTATAAGATACACTATATAAATAGTTGAACTGGAAGTCATTTAAAACGGAGTCAGACACATGAGCCAAAAAACAGATAAAATGCTTAAACTTGCCTTGGTCTTTTTCATTTCATTGCTTTCCTTTTCGATAGGAACATTCGTTGGAAAAAAATATTCTGATAATCAACATAAGCTAGCAATGCTTGAACCTCATAAAAACAAAGATACGGCGACGCAAGATTTTGCCGCGAACTCAGATGAAAAATTAGATGCCATGACCGCTGCAAAAAATCCTGCAGAACAACAACTGACAGATAACGAAGTCGCAAAAATTGCGGAAGAATTTGCCTCAGACAGCAGTGAGGCTAACGCGACTGATGACGTCAACTCGGAAAAAGATATTCCAGTTACGGAAGCGCAAGTTAAAGATATTAAAACAATTAATCCTGATAAGAAGCCCTTATCAAAAGTGGCGGCGTCTAAGCCTGCTGCAGCTTCAGCAGTACCTACAGTTAAAAATAATACGAAGCCGGTCGCTAATGTCGCTCAAATTCATACTGCAATTGAGAAAATTAAAAAAATGGAAACCCGAGAAGTCGCTAGCGTCCCCACGGCCAATCAATATACGGTTCAGGTCGGCTCTTTTCCAACGCAAGCTGAAGCTGACAAGCTGTCTCACGATTTAGTCAATAAAGGCTACAAAGCCAGCTCTGTTCCTGCAGTGGTTAACGGTCAAACTTGGCACCGCGTTCAAGTTGGAATTTTCGGCAGTGTTAAAGAAGCTCAAGATTATAAAAAGGATTTTTTAGAAAAAACTAAATTATCTTCAGCCATCGTTCAGCGTATTCAAAAATAATTAAGGCAGTACAATATTAAATCCAAAGTTAACTGAAGCCACCGGTACGATTTGGGGGCTAAAGCTTTTTGAAGTTAAAAAATCAAAGCCAACCTGCAGGATTAAAAATTGCCAGCCACCTTGCGCCAACGCACCTAATCCATACACCAGATAATTATCCGAGCTTGCCGCGGTCGAACTTCCTAAAAGAGTCGTCGTAACATCGGTTTGCGTTGTGCCGAAAGCGACCTGGCCAAAAAGATCTAAACTTAATTTCTGAGATTCAAGTTCGCTATGAAAAAATTGATATCCCCCGTGAGCTAAGTACTCTTTTTTTAAAACACTCACATTTAAACTGGTGTTACCCGTTTGATCTTGGTGCCGACTATAAATTAAGTCGGCCCGGTAAGGATCATTTTGATAGGCGATACTTAAGCTCTGATAATTCACGACGTCCTTAGTCTGAGCCGAGGTGTCCTCGTATCTAAGCTCTAACTGCAGGGGTAAGATGGCGATGGATGATCGGCCCCACGAAGAGCAAACAATCATTTGCAAGACTAAAATAATAATAAAAGATGGCGGCTTTAAAGTCATAGTTGAGTTTGAGTAATCTTCTTCTGTAAGATCACCCGATTTTCTTTTTCCACACATTGGCTTAAGTCACCAGAATTTACTTTTTGAAAGTTGATATACTTCAATAGAAATTCGCAGGATTTTTTTGAAAATTTCGAATTTTTGCTTTGATCTTCCGAAAAATAAAGAAACAAATGCGATGCATTCAGTAGTTCGTTTTCATTTAAAGCCGAAATTGTTTTTTCTAAACTAGATAGATAAATAACAATTTTTTTTGCGACTTCAAATTTACTTTCTTTCAGCGAAACCCCATTGTCATCGGCATAAAATTGAGCCCATTCTTTTAAAAAGCGTGCATGCGGGGTACCAATTTTATAATAATTGACCAACTGAGCTCGAGGCGCGTCCGTCTTTAAAATCATTTCAGCGATGTCATTCTGAATATCATCTTGAGTTAAGTATTCGCCGTCCAACGTGTGATCTAATGACAATGTTCGCGACTGGATAAAAGCCGGTAGTGACCACTTCATAAAGTCTGGATCTTCCGTATAAAGCCATCCCCAAAAATCAGCTAAGCCCTCATTCAGGCCCCGGATGTAAACTTCGTTATACAAAGAAGCTTTATTTTTTTCTGATATCATTCTCGGAGGCTGCTGCATTTTTTTCGGCTCGGCTTCAATCAACACCGGATCTGGATGAGTTGAAACAACCGAGAAAGCAATTTTATTATTTGCCACGGCTTTTTTAATAACAATCTTGTAAAATAAGGAATGAAAATGCTCGTGAGCAATGATCCCCGCGTTCACCGAGATGGGTAAATCCGTTTGCGTGAAAGGAACAAACATCATGGCATCGGTAACACCATCATAAAAGGCGTTATTATTTTTAACTCCACTACCCTCAGTAATTTGCGTTTCTAATCCAACCGCACGGGGCCAGTGATTAATTCCGGAGGCTCCGACAGTTTGATCCAAAATGGCTAAGTTTTGCATATGAAAATAAATCGTAGCCATTTGAATGGAAATAAAATCTAAGGGGTAAAAAAAACGACCTGCTTTTGCAAAATGGGCAATGGGGGAACTGCCCGTCAGCTGACTACCGGCTAAACCCGGGGAGAAAAAAAATCGAGCGAAGTCTCCGGAAACTTCTTTTAAATTTTGAACACCCTTAAGATCAACGTTCTGAAGGCGATAAGACTTTGCGCTTTCCTGAACAGGGATCTGCACCGTGATCGTGCCGTCTGCTTTTTCTACGTCAGTCCCAGGACTGCAACCGTTAAAAAAAACAAATAGTAAAACAAAAACAAATAGTTTCGATCGCTTCCTGTGCACGAAAACTCCCCTAGAAAGTGCGAATGGATAAAATCCAAAAGCGCTGCGTTATTGTTAGACTATTTCGTCGAAAAACTCAATTTTTATGGGTATTTATCTTCTACTCATGGATCTACTTGAAAGCATTACAAGAAATTTAAATCCTGCCCAGCGGAAAGCTGTCGAACACTTAGACGGACCGGTATTAATTTTAGCCGGAGCCGGTTCGGGTAAAACTCGCGTTTTAACTAGTCGGATGGCAAACTTAATCGCCCACGGGGCCGCCGCACCCGATGAAGTTTTGTGCGTGACCTTCACTAACAAAGCCGCCAAAGAAATGGAACATCGCAGTTTTAAAATTTTAAGCGAGCTGGGCGTTCCGGTAACTCGTGATCTGTGGGTGAATACATTCCATTCGTTTTGCGTGCGCATTTTACGGCAACATATCGATTTACTGCACTACAAAAAACCGTTCACGATTTACGATTCTGGCGATCAATTAGCCCAAATAAAACGTGTTATGGCGGCTTTAAATATTAATGACAAAATGTTTCCGCCAAAAAATTTTCAGTCCCGCATTAGTCACGCGAAAATGCTGGGGCTGTCCCCGGAAATGTTATCTTCTAGTCACAATGGACATAACGTAAAGCTGGATCCAAAGTCTCTTGAAGTTTATGCCCGCTACGAAGAGGAAATGAAACGCGCGAACGCTCTAGATTTTGATGATTTACTTTTGAAAACTTTAGAGCTTTTTAAAATGTACCCGGCCTTGTTAGACCAATTCCAAAATAAATTTAAATATATCATGGTCGATGAGTATCAGGACACGAACCATATCCAGTATTTATTAGTGCAGCTTCTGGCAAAAGCACATCGCAATTTGTGCGTCGTTGGAGATGAAGATCAGTCTATTTATTCTTGGCGAGGCGCCGACATCTCGAACATTCTGAATTTTGAAAAAGATTTTCCCGATGCGCTGATCGTCAAGCTAGAAGAAAATTATCGCTCGACCAGCAATATCGTTACGGCCGCCACGAAACTGATCAGTAATAATACGCAACGAAAAGAAAAAACACTTTTCACCAGTAATCCAGAAGGCGATCTGATTCAGATCCGCGAAGAACGAAATGAATATGATGAAGCGCGATTTGTAGCTAAAACAATTCAGACGCTTATCTCTTCGGGTGAAAATAATTTGAATGAGTATGCGATTTTTTATCGGACAAATGCGCAGTCCCGGGTCCTCGAAGAACAATTAAGAGCCCTGGCTCTTCCGTACCGGCTGATTGGTGGAATCCGTTTCTACGAGCGCGCAGAAGTTAAAGATATGTTAGCGTACTTAAGGCTTTCAATTAACTTTAATGACAACATTGCCCTGAAGCGAATTATTAACGTCCCAGCCCGTGGGCTTGGTAAAACAACTGTTGAGCAAATCGAAACCACCGCAAACGAAAGAAGAATATCTGTTTTTGAAGCCACGCAAGCGCTGGTGTTAGAAAAATATTTCAATGCCGGTACCACTTCAAAATTGCGTCGATTTCTTGATTTAATTGAAGATCTTCACAACCAGCAAAATTCGTTTAAACTTTCTGAATTTTATTCTATAGCTTTAGAAAAAACTGATTACGTCAACATGCTAAAGAAAGAAGATACTCCCGAAGCGGAAGCCCGCATTCAAAACTTGGAAGAATTAGATAATGCCATTCACCAATTTGAGAAAGAACGCGGTGATGATGCCAGTCTTTCGAATTACTTGGAAGAAATGACATTGGCCTCGGACTTAGATCAAGCAGACACCGAATCGACTCAAGCGATTACATTGATGACGATGCATATTTCAAAAGGCTTAGAATATCCTTACGTATTTATCGTGGGGTGCGAAGAAAATTTATTTCCTTCAAGTCGCGGCGATGAAGAAAATGCGGATGATCTTGAGGAAGAGCGCCGCTTGGCTTATGTCGGAATCACGCGGGCCCGGGAAAAATTATGGTTAACTCACACGAAAATTCGCCGGGTGTGGGGGCAAGAACAAATGAACCCACCGTCACGATTTTTGAAAGAAATTCCGAAAGAGCTGACGTTTTTCTCATCGGCAGCAGCGATGATGCAGACACCCCGATTTGTGGGTAACTATGCAAAAACTTATGATGAAGCAGACCAGCGAAATCAGTATTCCAATCGCCATGATGACGATGACTATTCGCAGGTTGAGCGCGTTGTGGCCAAGTCTTCGGGTTTTGATAAAGGACAACGCGTTCGCCACCCCACGTTCGGAGTAGGCTCGATCTTTGCCTCGGAGGGCAGTGGAGATGACTTAAAAATAAGCGTTCTTTTTCAAGACAATACGATCAAGAAATTTGTTGCTAAATACGCGCGCCTAGAGAAAGTATAGGGCGCGTTAATTTTTTAGTTGTGACTGTAATTTAAAATTAAAACATAAAAACAAAGGAGATCTTTAATGAAAACAGTTTTATCGATTTTAGTAGGACTTATTATTTCTGGAACGGCGCACGCTCAAACGACGGCGCCCCAGAAAAAAACATCGACAGCACCCCGCAAGATGGTCGTTCCGACTTATCAGCAGCCGACCAGCTCGCCCTCAACTTGGTCTGGAAATAGTTTCAAGCACGAAGTTGATTTAAACTTTTCGCAAGGTTATTTTCGTACCGCTAACTCGGGCGGAAAAAGCTATTCAGATCTAAATGTCTTTGCCTCGTACAGTTATGACTTTGGCCATAATTTTCAGATCGGTGGCGACGGTGGTATTCAATCTGTAGATTCAACAACAAAGCTAACAGTTGTCGGGACCGGAACTTACAATTTAGATTCAGATTATTCTAATTCCATTTTCTTTAAAGCGGGCTTAGGTTTATTTCCCATAACTAAAGTTACGGCGACTGGAGTTGACAACAAAAGCGATATTGGATTTTATGTCGCCGCTGGAAAACGCTTTAAGTTATGGGATCATGTCAATTATAAACCGGCGATTGTGATTTCTAAGATTAGTGATCAAGATGTTCAGTTTACAGTACAGTTTCTGAATGTTTCTTTAAACTTTGGCAGCTTTTAATTGTAGCCACTCGTCCATGTAATCTTCGTAGTCGAGTGGTTTTGTGACTTCGGAGGGGTTCGGGTTGATGTATTCAGCTTCAACCCCATCCCAACCTTTATATTTTCTACTTTTTTCTGATACTGAAGTTTCAAATTGGGGCGCGTAATAAGTCTTACCTCCACCATTTGGAATATCGACAGATAAGGTCGGCATCGCTAACCCAGACAGATGACCCCATAATTCTTTTTGAATCTGTAAAGAATCTTCAATTGTCGTTCGTAAGTAATCGGTCCCGATCGAAGGATCGCATTGAAACATGTAGTAAGGTTTCGCGCGCAGGTACAAAAGCCGACGCGATAGGGCCTGCACAATGGCCGGATGATTGTTCACTCCATTTAATAAAACCATTTGGTTCATCACCGGGATTCCATGATCGACTAGTAATTCAAGTGCTAAAGCTGCTTCCTGAGTTAATTCTCGTGGGTGATTAAAGTGGGTCATCAAAAAAACGGGCTTTGCCTTCTGAATTATTTTTACTAAATCTGAAGTGATGCGCATAGGAGCCACGACCGGCATCCGAGTCCCTATTCGGATAATTTCAACATGATCTATTTTTCTTAAATCCGCCAGCACGCGCTCTAATTGACCGTCTGAAACGGTCAGTGGATCTCCACCCGACAGAATGACTTCGCGTAAACCCGTTGTTTTTTTAATGTAAGCTAATGCCGTTTCGTATTCGCTATTTTTAATAAAGGCTTGATCCGTCCCCGTGAAATGCTTTCGGGTGCAATAGCGACAGTAAACACTGCAGATATCTGTAATAAGGAACAAAACACGGTCAGAATAGCGATGAATAATCCGCGGCACGGGGTTATTTTTTTGTTTTCTTTCACCTAACGGATCCAGCATGGCTTGGTAGGGATCAGCTAGCTCTTTTTCATGGGGCACAAGGATACGACGAATGGGATCCAGCTCATTATCTTTTGAGGCGAGGCCGGCGTAATAAGGAGTCGTGCGCACGTTAAAAATCTGTCGATCACTGGCACCTTGTTTCTGAAAAACTTTTTTTTCACTTTCGACTAAGTTAAAATAGCTTGAAAAGTCTTTTTCTGACTTGAACGAATTTCTTAACTGCCACGACCAATCCTGCCAATCAGCTAGGTCGATTCCTTCAGGTTTGATGCTCGGTAAGAATTTAAGTTTCATGGCCCTTTGATACTTACGAAAATATCTCTCAAATTGGAAGAGATTTGAAAATAGTTATAAAGATTTCTTAGGGAACTGCAACTAGCTTAGTTGCAGTTTAATGACGCAATCTTGTTTTTAATAGCCTGGGCTACGCCCCGAAGCATTTTCGATTGTTCGTCGCACAGGTCAATATATTGAGCCGCGCATTTATCCTCATTGTTCCCTAATTTAAGATCGTCACGGCTGGTGTGAATTTCTGCGTACGAGCGCTCGACCGATTGGGTGCAAACATTGTTTCCTGCCGCCGCTTGAACCTTACAAATTTTTGAAGATTTTAGGATATCAACTAACTCTGATTTTAATTCGGCAGATAAACAATGGACCGCATTGGATCCTATTTCTGATTCGAGCAGAATTTGTCCAGATTGAAGATCTACTTTAATCCTGTCATTTGATTTCACCGAAAAGGTTCGCCCATTTTGTTCGACGGTCTGACTACCCTGAACAAGCAAATCAACGCTTTGAATATTTTCATTCCTTAAATTGATACTTTCTGTTGAAGCATTGGTGTTCCCATTCGAGTTCTTCAAGCTAGTGGCGATTCCAGAATTTTCTAGGGCATTGATTCCGATAGCAGATTTTGAACAGTTCTGAAAAAGTAAGGTGATGACTGAAAAACCTGATACCAAGGCAATGACTGCGATTTTTTTACGATTGAAAAAAGATAGCCCCATGATTCCCCCGAGTCTTAGTAAACCACATT
This sequence comes from Bdellovibrionales bacterium, assembly GCA_043732425.1. Lineage (GTDB taxonomy): Bacteria > Bdellovibrionota > Bdellovibrionia > Bdellovibrionales > Bdellovibrionaceae > Pseudobdellovibrio. The sequence goes on along the minus strand of JAYTHR010000540.1, from coordinate 11,176 downwards.
CTGTAAGAAACAAGCCAGTTTTTCCCAAGTAAGTTCCAATTCAAGACGAAAATATTGCCAGTAAAAGTCAGTCCCTTATTGAGTCACTCATCATTCCTTAAAATTAAGTCCTTGAATTAGTTAAGAATTTTGACGGTCTCACGCTGGGTCACTAGAAGTTCGCCGCACGTTCTGAAGTAAAACACTTTTAAAATTAAAAATACTTGTGTGATTACGAAATGTTAGAACGAACGATCCACTTTAGTACTGTGGCGCGGTCTTCGCTTTCAATACTTAGTGAAAGTAAATATTTGATCGGGATGATCAATACAAACGGAGGATTTATGAAACACGATTTAGCTCAGGCCAGAAAACAGCAAAAACAAAAATGGTTTCTTTCGGCGCTATTAATTGCGGCCTTGGGATCTAACTATTATTTTCAAACTCCATCGTTAAATCACGGATCTGTTGATTTGGCTTCTGAAGCTATTGATCAAGCGGCCCAAAAAGCTTCTAAAGAATCTAAGGCAGAAACAAAGTCTATTTCTAAATCTAAAGAAGACCAATCTAAGACTGAAGGGGCTCCCGCATGTACCACGTGTGAAACTGTTCAGTTGAGTAAAGACGACTACCAAATTTTTTTAGCATTTATGGAAAAAGCTAAAAAAGATGCTGCCGTCAAAATAGATGTGACTGCAGCTGTCGAAACACGACAGGAAAAACGTGACCGCCTAACTCAAGAAAAAGCCGATAAACTTCAAGCCAAAAAAGACAAAGAAAACGACGATCTACAGATTAGAAATCAAGAATTTGAAGATAAAATGGAAGAAGCGGCCCTGAACTGCAAGGGTGACTCTGAGTGTTCTACGAGTAAAATGATTAGTCTTTTAGGCCGCTACTCCGGAAAAAATAAGGTTGATACAGCAACGGCTTCAAAAGTTTTTAATCAGTACATCGCTAAAGACTTACGAAGCGCTTTACGAAATCCTGAATCTGCAGAAAGCGTGCTTCAATCACTTCAAAAAATCGGAATTGAAATCCCCGCACAGTACCGTTTTCTGAAAGATAAGACGATTGATTTAGTAAAAAATGAGTCACTGCTGAAAGGAATGGATATTAATTCGAATTTCAAGCGAGCCGACGAATTAACTAAAGCAAAAAAACCCATCGAAGCCAGCCAATATTTAACACTGGCTCTTCAACAACGAGACGAATTAGCGAATTCTTCAAATGTTATTTATAAAACTGAAATGCAAAGTTTATTAGAAGCAAATGACACGATTACATTAGACTACATTAAGCGAACTTACCTACCTGATATGACGAAGTTACTTTCGAATTTATCCAATGTGAATCTAGATTCGCCTTTATCTTCACCCACTACCCAGTTGAACCAACCCGGTTCAACGACAGCATCGACTCGTGGAAATTCGCGAGCTGACGGTTCGGTGACTAATCCACTCAACCAAAATAATCTTGTCACACCACAAACAAGTAACGTGAATGGAATTCAGATCGGTGCTCCGATGACCCATACGCGCTCTAACCGTGGCTCTTCGAACTAACTTTTTTAGAAATTAATAAGTACTCCGACCAGCTCAGGACCGAGCTGGTTTTTTTATTTTTGGCAAAAAAAATCCGGAGGGGTTTCCCCCTCCGGCCCTGCTCACCACCGACAAAATGTTCTCATGCTGATTCTAAGATGTCGTACGTACTGCAATCACGTTGTAATCAAAAGGTGATGGCGGCTTTTGTTGCAAATCCAAAGTTGATTTTATTATCCAAACCTGAAGCTCCGTCTTTCCAAGCTTGGCCCGGGAATAAAATTCCGAATTGATTCGACCAAATAACTCGCTCGCGCGGCTTGTAAATCAATTCCATATCTAATTCTGTTCCTAAGTCCTTTGAAAAGTCCACTGAATTTGTTGGGTTCACCATTAACTGCGCATACACGATTGTTGTTTTGAGATCTAATTTATCATTCCACTGATATTTTACTGTCGGAGCTAAGTAAAAAACGTTACCAACAGCTTCATCATCCGCCGAGTTTCCAACACTCAACGAACCGTCCGTGTGGATCAACTTTGTTGTTAAGAAATCGCGACCACCACTACCCATACGGTGATTAAATAATAAAAAAGCGACGTCATAATTTTTATTAAACTGATAGCCTTCCAAAGTGTTTGTCGTTGCGGGATCGTCACCGCTTGCAAAACCAAATTTTCCACTAAATTCCCATTTTGTATCTGACGGAAACAAATATTCTGCAGCAACAGCATAGGCATTGTATTTAATTGGATTGCCGGCAAAGACGTAGCCCGTATCGCCCGTTAAAAAACTAGCTTCTAACTTAAATTCGAAAGCTTTCCAGGTGCGACCAAAAAATAAATTTATTGTCTGCGTGGCCCAGCCTGAATCTAAGGTGGCTCCGGCAATGGGAAGCGCATTGGGCGCCGTTAGACCATCATTAGAATCTCGGCTAGCCCGTCGGGTCTGATAAAATAAACCCGCTTTAGCCCCAATATCCTTATTATCGTAATCGAACACAAAAATCTGATCCGAAATAGTAACACCTTGTCCGAAATCTTTTTGTGAGACCCTGGATAAAATGGGCATGAAAGAAAGATTATCGACGATAAACTTGTAGCCGATCATATCTTCTGTGTCGTACCAGTGATCAAAGGCTTTCAACCCGGCGTTGTGGGTGATTCCTAAACCAAAATCAAGCGGAGCACGCCCCACCACAAATGAACCATATTCTTGATTCACATTGAGATACAATTGACTAACACGGACCGAACTAGAATCTGAATTCGTCGAAGTGACATTGGGTCCATTATTTGTATTTCCGTTAGAGCTTAAGCCGCTACCAAAAATTGAACCCAATTGCGAGTTTTTATAAGCGGGATGAGTATTACTAAAAATATCAAATCGACTGTTAATGTTGATTCCATCTGAAGCCAAAATTTTCGGCTGCAAATAAAGATAATTAAGACCGTAAGCTTTTCGCTCTTTGGAATCCGCTAAGGAAGGACGGTCGATTTCTGTGTACTCGATCCGATAGCCCCCAGCCCAGTCGATGGACATCGCCCACAATTTTGCAGACCCGAGTAGCAAGCTTAAAAAAATTATTTTTTTCATTTATTTTCCCTTCGAACAAATCGTTCTAACTGGCTTCTTTTATTTTTCGACAATACCCATGACGTCGGATTCTTTAATAATTTGTAATTCCTCGGAATTGAATTCAATCTTTGTTCCGGCATATTCAGAAAACAGCACAAAGTCCCCAATTTTTACATCAAGTGGACGAAGAAGCCCTTTTTTATTCTTAGCGCCATGCCCAACGGCTAAGACTTCACCCTCAACGTGCCCGGCAAGCATCGAGACCGAATCTGGAATATGTAATCCACCCGCAGTCATTTTAGGTTGTTCCGTCACTCGAATAACCAGCCGATCAGCCAATGGGGTTACAGCTTTTGAATAATCTGTTAACTTCACTGCTTTTTTGGTCGGAGCTGAGTTTAAAGCTTTTGCTTTCAGCGGCACTTCTTTTTTGAACGTTTTCTTTTTATTAACGGCACTTATTTTTTTTACTGGTGCCACTTTTTTTACGGGTGCCACTTTCTTTGCTTGAGCTTTTTTCTTAGGACGACTTACTTTTGCATTCCCTTTTTTAACAGGCTTCGCAGATTTTTTTGCGGTTACTTTAATTTTTAGGTTAGCTTTCTGTTTTGCTTTGGGTTTAACAGCTGCTTTCGCTGTCTTCTTCTTTTTAGTTACTTTATTTGCCATGGCGATTTTTTTCCTCTTCGTAGTATTTTTTATATAGAATATCCCACTCTGGCGAACCTTCCATCACATTGCGTTTCAAGGAAGCTACTTTTTCGCGAGCTTTTTTATCAATATCATTATGTTCTTTTACAAATTCAATAATGGCCTTCTTGGTGGCCTTCAAAGCTAAATCATCGTCCGAGAAATCAGCGATATCATCGCCCCAAACTTTATCCGTTACCTTATGCGCTAAATGACTTTGGCGATCTTCCGAAATAATCATAATATCAGCTTCCTTTCTTTGGCTAATTTTTGCTTCAGAATGGGAAACATTTTATGGCGCTGAAATTCGGATCCATGCTGACGCTGAAGTTCGTCAATCATGCCCATGACTTCGCGGTCTAAATTTTCTTCTTGTTTGTAGTTTTCAGTAATGCAATCAAGGATTGTTTTCAAAACTACTTTTTCATCTACTTTAAAAGTAATTAAATTTTGCGTTTTCCATTGATTCAATATTTTTTCTGAAAGTCTTTGTATTTGACTTGTCGTGAGCTTCATCATTTTATGTTTCTATGCTCCTTATTTGGACTCAATTAAAGACTATTTGCCGACTAATGACAAGCGTGAATGCGCGTGTCGTTTTGTTGTGTTTTTTAAGCTCAACGTCACAGGTCTTTGCCTTCTCGCTTACAGATATTTGGCCCTTCAGTTCTGACGAGGCAACGACTCAAAAAATTCAGCAGCGCATGGATTCGAAAGAGCTTTCCGCTTCGACCCGCTACTATGCGCGCGGTCCCTATTTTTTGACCGGACAAAAATGGGATGAAGCCAACTTTCTAAGCCAACTTGAAAAACAAAACTTCCGCATTCGCGAGGAAGCTCAAAGTCTGCTCGCTGGGGATGCAAAGAAAATGGATTTAACCTCTTGCAAAGCTCTGCTTCCGCAAGATCAAATTCAAATCGGCACCGAACAAAAGTTAACTTGCTGGGCTTGGCAAAATCATAGAAATGAAAACTTCCTCGTGCTTATTTCAGATTCTCAGGTGGTACTTGCGACCTTAAAAGGGCTTCCGTGGCAAGTTTACTGGCATGCGGCACTTGATTCTATTTTGGTGGCTCAGTTTCGTGGCCAAGAGCCAATTATGCAAAGTGAACAGCGCATTTCTGAAATGCCGGTCAATTGCTTGAATGCTGTATTAGCCATCGAAGATAATGATTTTCTAGATCACTCCGGAGTCAGCTACACGGGCATGTCGCGAGCCTTTATCAAAAACATCATCAAATTGCGCGCGGCCCAAGGCGGAAGTACGATCACGCAGCAGTTAGTAAAAAATTATTTTTTAACTCCGGAAAAAACCCTGCGAAGAAAATTAAAGGAATTTTATCTGGCCATCAAACTGGAATCAGAATGGTCCAAAGATGAAATACTGGAAACCTATTTAAACATTATCTACATGGGCCAAGCCGGGGCTTTTCAAGTTCACGGTTTCGGAGCCGCTTCGCGGGTTTATTTTAACAAAGATTTGCAAAGCCTTAATTTGCCCGAGTGCGCTCTGCTAGCGGCGATCATCAACAATCCGCAGCAGAATAATCCGTGGAAAAAACCGGAAAAAGCACTGGCGCGTAGAAACTTAGTCTTGACGAAAATGCGTGATTTAAATTTAGTTTCTTCCGCTGAATTCACGCAGGCTCAGACGCAGACGTTACCACCGCAAAGCCCTTCTCAGGCCCAGGAAACCGCCCCCTATTTTTTTGATGCTGTTCGAAAACAAATGACTCAACTGGGAATCATTGCGGAAGGCGCCCAGATAATTACAAGCTTAGATTTACAGGCTCAAACGCAAGCTCAAAAATTTTTGCTAGCACACATTGCTGATTTAGAATCGAATCGAAAACATTTGCGAACAAATAAAGAAAAAGGCTCGCGGCTTGAAGGCCTAGTTTTGTCGTCAGAAAACGCGACCGGTTTAGTAAACGTTGTCGTGGGCGGGCAAAACTACCGGCAAACGCAGTTTAATCGCGCCCTAGAAGGACACCGGCAAATTGGCTCGTTGATAAAACCTGTTGTTTATTTAACGGCGCTTATTCATGGATTTCCTGGCGATTTCAATCTGACGCCCCTAACGCAAATCCCAGATGAAAAACTGGAATGGCGCTACGATCGCAATAAAATTTGGTCTCCCGAAAATTACGAAAGAAAATATAATGGCCCGGTTCCTTTGTACTTCGCATTGAAAGAAAGTCTGAACGCCGCAACGGCCGCCGTCGCTCAGCGTGTAGGACTAGCACAAGTTATCAAGACGGCCCAGAGCCTTGGCTTTACCTCGGCAATGGATGAAAACCCCGCAACAAGCTTGGGTGCGACTCAACATTTTCCGATTGAAATATTAAAAAGTTATCAAACTTTAGCCGGTTTTGGGTTCTCATCACAGACTTCATTTATTGAAAAAATTGAAGATCGCGACGGAAAAACAGTCTTCGAATTTGTTCCCAAAAAAGAGCCGCAACTGGATCCAGTCAAAACGCAGGTGCTCGTGGGAATGATGCAAGAAACGTTGAAATCAGGCACGGCGAAAAGCGCGAAATCCTTGGGATGGGATCAGCCTTCTGCTGGCAAAACTGGAACCACTTCCGATAACAAGGATGCTTGGTTTGCCGGCTTTACTCCGCACCAATCAGCCGTCGTTTGGCTGGGCTACGACCGTAGTCTTTCAAGTCAATTAACCGGTGGTAGCGGCGCCGTTCCCGTGTGGGTTGGGTTGATGAAAAGTTATTCTAAAGTTTGGCCCGCCGATGACTTCCCATGGTCCGAAGCGGTTGAGAAAAGAAAAGTACCCTTATTTCATTCAGACAAAGAAACAGAACTGATATTTCAAAAATAAGAATTTATTCTAAAGGTGTCAGATTTCGACTTCTAGACCCTCGTACGCAAAATCCCATTTAAATTTTGGATTTAAATTCAATTTTGCATACTGAGATTGCTGGGTCATTTCAGCGTTTTTCTTGTGCTTGTACAAAGTCTGCAGATCAGCAGAAGGATCATGGTGAGCAAAAAGTATTTGTTGAACATCAAAATGACTAACCACTTGAAAGCCGCGATCGCAAGTTCCATGTCCCCAACCCTTTTTGTTTTTCATATCACTTTCTTCGTACTGAGCATCGAAGTAAAGCAAGTCTGCATTTTGAAATAACTGCGCGTCAAGCCCTAGCTGTTCAGCCGTCATGCGAACCGATTCATGATCAATGGCATGCGCGTAAACCCGGTTATTTTTCTCAACGCGAAAACCATAGCACGGGTCGGGATGATCTAACTTAAAAGCGGTGACCTCAAAGCCCTGAATCAATTGCTTTTCGTACGGTCGAATCGTATGAAACTGAATATCTGCTTGAAGATTTTCAAAAGTGATCGGGAACGATGGCTTCATAAATAATTTTCTAACAATATTTTCGGTTTCTGATTGCACAGAGTAGTAGTGAATTTTGTTACCTTTTAAAAAATGGGGCGTAAAAAAGGGAAGTCCCAAAGTGTGGTCGAAGTGAAAGTGAGAAAGTAAAATATGATACTCTTTTTGAGCCTCTAATTTCCCTTGCAGACTGAGTTCATCACTTAAGTTTTTAATTCCGCTACCACCATCAATGATGATAAACCGATCCTGATCAGAAACTTGCACGCAGGTCGTTGCCGTTCCAAAGCCACCGATTTGAGGTAAAGTTTTTTTCTTTATAAAACTAGCTATCTGATCAACTGACCGATGACCTTCACGAAAAAATTCTTGCATCAGCCCTTCAAAATGCGCCGCCCACTTTTCCGTGGATAGATTACTAGGAATTGAGCCTCGAACGCCCCAGAATTTAATCTTCATTTGTTTATTTTTTATCAACTCTGGGGGGCGGTCATCCAGCTTTGAAAAATTTAGACTAGACCTTACTGCGTTCGAATTTTTGACAGCCTGCTTGAAAGCGTCACTTTCAAGTGCAAAGCCACGAAAGTGGTAACACCGGGTTTGAACGTAGTCTGGGTGGAGCCGAAGTGAACCCTTTTTGATTGGCTTTTAACTTGCTCTTACTTTCTGGGAACCATTTGCATTTTTTAAATAAGATAGAATCGTTTTAAGCTGTAGTTAACCTTATAACCTGGCGGGACACGAGTGAACTTTCGGCGTTACAATGACATTGTTGCAGTTCAAACTCACGAAGGCATTATTGCCTTTCATGCGGCTAATCTTGAAGTCGCTGAAATTAGTTCCCAGGCTTTCGAACACATGTACGCGATTAATTTACGCACTCATACAATCCCCGAAGTCTCGTTACCGCAAACTCCGGGAACCGAGTCCCTGAAGGCCTGGGAGCAAGAGTTGAATCCCAACGTGAAGTCAGGCTATGTGGACTACGGAATCAAATCACTAACACTGAATATTACCCAGATTTGTAATTTAAAATGCACGTATTGCGCTGCCGGTGGTGACGGAACTTACGGAGACCCTGTTAATAAAATTAATGTCGAGAAAACACTTCCTCAGCTGAAGTTTTTTATGGAGAAGTTAGCTCCGGGAAGTTCTTTTCATCTTTCATTTGTTGGCGGCGAGCCCTTCCTTTATCCACAGGCGATGAAAGTGATTTACGACTATGTTCAAAGCGAATCAGCACTTCGGAGTTTAAATTGCAAATTTATGGTCACGACGAATGCCACTTTAATGTCGGCCGAAGTGATCCAGATGCTGTCGACGATGAAAATCCACGTGACGGTCAGCTTAGATGGAACTAGTTCAACGAACGACCAAGTGCGCCCCGGTAAAGATGGAAAATCATCGACAGGTCTAACCCTACAGGGCATTAAAAGTCTGGTTTCTATTCGAGAATCGCTTTCTAGTATTGGTATCAGCGCCGTTTTTTCGCAGCAAAATTTAAATGTTATGGAAAGCTACCTGTTCTTTAAAACCCTAGGAGTCGACTGGTACGAATTTAATTTTTCATACCTTGAGAAAAGCACTGAAGTGCAATCTGAATTTTTAAGCCAGATGAGAAGCATTGCAGCCCTAGCATGGCAAACTGGTGGAGAAACTGAACTTCGTAAGATCAAAGCCTTTAACAGCTATTTCGAAACATTAGATTCGCAACAACGGACCGAAAATTTTTGTGGGGCCGGTAAAAGTTACTTAATGATCGACGCCAAAAACCAGCTTTATGTCTGTCCTTGGGTCGTAGGAAAAAAGGAAGAAATTGTTGGTATCGGCAGTGCTGTCGACAGTTCAAAGCTGAGCAAGTACCAGAAACCCTTGATTGAATTGAATAATTGCCAAACATGCTGGGCCCGGTTTATTTGTGGCGGGGGCTGTATGTTTATCAACCAAACCCATACTGGGGATAAACATAAAAAAGATGACTTATTTTGCGAACGCACAAGAGGCTTGATTCTTTTGGGTATAATGTATTATAAAAAGGCAAGAGCCTAAAAGGCTAAGGAACAAATATGAAAACAAGTTTTGAAAATCATATTAAAAAAGTAAAACCCGCGCAGAAAATTAAGACGAGCGCTACAGGTCTTGCTTGTATTCCAACGGGCAACCCGCCTAATACTGCAAATTAATTTTTTGTAAGTATTCGTAGTTCGTTAATGATTAATTATGAAAAGTAAATCATCTGGCTTCAATGAAGATAAATCTGATTTAAGATCGTTATCTTGGCGCCAAATGGCCATTAGAATCTTCTTCGCCTTGATGGCTTCAACGGCCATATCTTTTCTAAAATTAGAATACATTGAAAGTTATTTTTATGATCTTCGGGTCACCTTAAAGGCAACTTTAGGTTTAGAAAAACTTAAAGACTCACCCGTTGTGCTGATCAAAATAGACAGTCATACCGTCGAACAATTTCAGGGATTTCCTAGTTTTCAACAACACACTGACTTTCTGAAACAACTCATGAAAGCAAAGCCGCAATTTATCGTTTACGATTTTCGTATTAAAGATAACGAGCTTAAGGATATCGAGGGCAGTGACGTTGAAAAATCAGCGTTTCTTGAATACGCGAATTCTCTGACTAACTATTATATTCCCACTGACGATCTCGAAATGAAGGGGGAAAATGGAAAGTTGAAGTTAAATGCACCCTTTGATCATCTGAAGTTATTTCCAGGGCCAAAAAGTTCTGACACGATCTTATTTGCCAAAGACGGCGTGTACCGGCGTATGATCATTTCCTACCAAGATCAAATTTTACTGCATCCGCACGTCGCTAGTTTTTATAATCCCAAAATTCAGAACTTAGAAAATATTCGCGGCCAATTTTCTTTTTTAGATTCTGATCAAGTTTATATTAAATATTACCCTAAGGGATCGTTTGCTTCGTATTCTTTTGAAGATCTATTAGCCGGTAAGATTGAATCCTCGGCCTTACGCGGAAAAATAGTTATTGTTGGTACGGACACTGGAAAATCGGCGAAAGAATATGTCACGACACCGTATTCGCGCGAAATCAATGCGATGACGTCGATGGAGCTTCACGCCAACATGTTTCAAACTTTAATTGAAAATGCAGCTCCCCTACGGCTACCCCGCTGGATTAATATTTTATTTACCTGTTTAATATCTATTTTAACGGTTCACGTGGTGCTCAGCCTTAAGCCTTCGCGTGGTTTATTCATATTGGGTTACACTCTTTTCGGTTTTGCACTTTTCGCCGTTTTACTGTTCTTGACGTTGGGAATCTGGCTTGATTTGTCTCATCCCTTTTTAGCCATCTTTTTGTGTTACTACTTTTTTATTCCCTACCGCCTGATCATCGAGAATCGTCGCAGCTGGGAATACTTCCAAAAAAATAAGTTATTGCGCCAAGTGGAAGAGTTGAAAACTAATTTTATCTCGATGATGTCGCATGACTTAAAGACGCCCATAGCGCGTATTCAAGGAATGACCGAGGTCATTCTGAAAGAAGACATCCCGTTAAGCTCTGTCCAGCGCGAGGCCGTCGATACGATTCGTGGGAGTTCGAATGATTTACTTAAATTTATCAACGCTATTTTGCAGTACGGACAGATCGAAAGCCAAGGCGTTGAACTGCATAAGCAAGCCAAAGACATCAACCAATTACTTTTAGATGTTATTAAGAAGCACGAGTTTTTAGCGCAGGTAAAGAAAATCAAAATCATTCAGAAATTAGATCCGCTGTTTCCCATTCAGGTAGACCCTGAACTGATTAAGCAGGTATTTTCAAATCTACTTGAAAATGCAATCAAGTACAGTCCCGATGAATCCGTGGTCACAGTCCAATCTCGTGAGCAAGGAAACGAGCTTTTGGTCGACATTATTGATCAGGGCATGGGGATCCCGAGTGTTGATTTACCTAACATCTTCATGAAATTTTTTCGTACTCACCAGGTTAAAACATCGACTATCAAGGGCTCGGGGTTAGGTCTGTATCTTGCTTC